>RFRI01000100.1 GCA_009924535.1 Verrucomicrobiota bacterium | reverse complement strand
ATCTTGCTCTGCTCGTCGCCGTAAGTCGTCGGCACAGGCACGCTGACGATGCGTCCGCCGGCCCGGGCCGTCAGGATAAGCACCTCCGATTCATACTCGAAGTGGTCGGCCTTCGCCGAATAGAGCACGGGGTTATCAAGCCTCACCAGACGATAACCGCATTGCGAATCAGGCACCGGCGTCCGGCAGATGCGACTGATCAGCCAGGACATCAGGCGATTGGTGTGGCGACGCACGAAAGGCATCCCGCGGACATCCTGGAAACGATTGCCGAGCACGAGCACGACACCGGAAGCGGTCGCGGCCGCGATGAACGCCGGGATGCGCTCCGGGTCATGCTGACCATCGGCATCCATGGCGATGGCATGGGTGAAACCTTGGGAGCGGAGATGCCCGAACCCCGTCTTGAGCGCGGCGCCCTTACCGCGATTGGAGTCGTGCCGGACGACCTCGGCGCCGGCGGCGGCGGCCAGGGCCGACGTGTCATCAGGCGAGAAATCATCCACCACCAAGACCTTGTCGACATGCTTGAGACAGCCGGTGACGACCGCGGCCACCCGCGCACCTTCCCGATAGGCGGGCAAAATCACCGCCACCCTGACTCCCGCGGCGTTATCCACGCTGCGCGATCGGCGAATACGTGCGCTCGGTATTGCCGACGTAGATCTGGCGCGGGCGATGGATCTTCTGCTTCGGGGTCTCGGCGATTTCCTTCCAGTGCGAGATCCAACCGGGCATGCGGCCGATGGCGAAGATGACCGTGAACATTTCGGTCGGGATGCCGATCGCCTTCAGGATGATGCCCGAGTAGAAGTCGACGTTCGGGTAGAGGTTGCGCTGCTTGAAGTACGGGTCGTTGAGCGCGGCTTCCTCGAGGCGCATGGCGATGGCCAGGAGCGGGTCGTTGATGCCGAGGACCTTGAGGACCTTGTCGCACTGGGCCTTGATGATCTTGGCCCGCGGGTCGTAGTTCTTGTACACGCGGTGACCGAAGCCCATCAGGCGGACGCTCTTGGTCTTGTCCTTGGCGTCAGCGATGAAGCGCGAGCCGTCGTCGCCGGAAGCGTGGATCTCCTCGAGCATCTCGATGACGGCCTGGTTGGCGCCGCCGTGCAGCGGGCCCCAGAGGGCGCAGACGCCGGCGGAGACGGACGGGAAGAGGTTGGCGCCACCGGAAGCGACCATGCGGACGGTCGAGGTGGAGCAGTTCTGCTCGTGGTCGGCGTGCAGGAGGAGGATCAGGTCGAGCGCGCGGGCGATTTCCGGATGCACGGCATAATCGGCGTTCGGCTGAGAAAAGAGCAGATGCAGGAAGTTGGAGCAGTAATCGAGACCCGGCTTCGGGTACACGGGCGGCTCGCCTTCCTTGGAGCGGTGGGCGAGCGCGGCGAGGGTGCGGACCTTGGAGATCAGGACGGCGGCGGTCTCGTCGAACTTGGCCAAGTCATGGGTACGCTCGTTGGTGCCGAGCTCCGGGTAGTAGCAACCGAGGGTGTTCAGCGTGGCGGAGAGCACGGCCATCGGGTGGGCGTTGCCGGGGAAGCCGCTGAGGGCGATGCGCAGGCCTTCGTGGATCTGGGAGTTGTCGAGGATGCGGGCCTTGAAGGCGGTCAGCTGGGCGGTCGTGGGCAGTTCGCCGTAGACGAGGAGATAGGCCGTCTCGATGAAGTTGGATTTCTCGGCGAGCTCTTCGATGCCGTAGCCGCGGTAGCGGAGGATGCCCTTCTCGCCGTCGATGAAGGTGACCTTGGACTCGCAGGCGCCGGTATTGGCGTAGCCGTCGTCGAAGGTGATGTAACCGGTCTCGTCGCGCAGCTTGCGGACGTCGACCCCGCGTTCGCCTTCGGTGCCGACGACGATGGGGAGGACGATATCTTTGCCGTCCAGGTTAAGAGTGGCGTTTTGAGAGCTCATGGCGGGGGTGGGGCCGCCAGAGTCGAAAACACGCCTCAGCGGGCGGTCAAAGTCAGGAAATTGCGGTAGAGTTGCAAGCCTTTGACCTGACTTTTCTCCGGATGGAACTGGGTCGCGAAGACCCGGCCCCGGCGGACACCGCTCACGAACCGGCCGGCGTAGTCGGTCTCACACCAGACCAAGGAGGGGTCGGTCTCGACGACCCGATAACTATGCACGAAATAGAAGGGCTCCCCTTCGGCCCGCAGGCCTTCGGTCAGGGGTGCACCGGGCTTGAAGACGGCCTCATTCCAACCCATATGAGGAATACGCAGGCCGGGCTGAGAGGGGAAACGGCGGACGACCCCAGGGAAGATGCCCAGACCAGGGCGGTCAGCCTCCTCGGAACGCTCAAAGAGGACCTGGAGCCCCATGCAGACCCCCAGAAACGGACGGTCGGCGACGATCCACTGCTTCAGGAAGGACTCGAAGTCGGTCCGACGGATGCAGTCCATGCAGTCGGCCATGGCCCCCTGCCCCGGAAAGACGACGAGCTCGGCCTTCTCGGCTTCGGCCGGCGTGGCGGCCAGGAAGGCATCGGCCCCCGCGGCGACCATGGCGCGGCTGACGCTCCGGAGATTGCCCATCCCGTAATCGATGACGGCCACCCGCGGGCGGCGCACTGACCCAGAGGCTTCCACGGTCAGGCCAGCGTGCCCTTGGTGCTCGGCACGCGGCCTCCCTGGCGCGGGTCGACTTCCAACGCTTCGCGCAGGGCGCGGGCGAAGGCCTTGAACAGCGCTTCGGCGATGTGGTGCGGCTCATCGCCGTACTCGAGC
Source organism: Verrucomicrobiota bacterium (assembly GCA_009924535.1). Classification (GTDB taxonomy): domain Bacteria; phylum Verrucomicrobiota; class Verrucomicrobiia; order Opitutales; family UBA953; genus UBA953. Next base: position 3,128 of record RFRI01000100.1, on the reverse strand, counting down.
TTGAGGTGCAGATTGCAACCGAGCGAATTGGCGAGGCCTTGGAAGAACTCGCGGACGAGCGCGATATTGAAGTCCTTCACCATGTAGTTGGTGATCTCGACCTGGTAGACCATCAGCGGACGGTTGCTGAGGTCGACGGCGCAACGGGCCAGGGTCTCGTCCATCGGGAGGATGAAGAAGCCGTAGCGGCGGATGCCCGCCTTGTCGCCGAGCGCTTCCTTGATGGCCAAGGGAGCACGTTCGGCGAAGTAGACCACGGGCACCTGGGCGGCGGCGTAGAAGGGACCGGTGATCGGCGAATCCTTCTGGATGCGCATCGCGGCGAAATCGACGTCGGAGGTGAGGTCGATCTTATAGCGGTCGGAATATTCGCCGGCCTCGGAAGAACCGCGGCGGACGCTGGCGATCATGAGGCGACCGGCCATCTCCTTGTCGTAGCGGGCGCGGGTCTCGCGCATGTAGCGGAAGAAACCGCCGACCTGCTCGTCCTGGAGCTGGTTCAGGCGCTTGGTGAAGTCGGCGCGCGCGGCGGCGGCGGACTTGGAGGTCGCGGCGATCGTCGGGTGATGCAGCGGCTCGACGGTCGAGGCGAAGATGCCGTGGAGCGAGTAGTAGTCCTTGATCGGGATCGGGTCGAACTTGTGGTCGTGACAACGGGCGCAGGAGACGGTGAGACCGAGGAAGGCCTTGGTGGTGGTGTCGATGCGTTCGTCGATGATGTCGTTCGGGTCGTCGAAGCGTTTGCCGACGGTGAGGAAGCCGAGCGCGGCGAGGCGAGGGTCGTCCGGCGAGATGCCCGGGATGCGGTCGGCGGCGATCTGTTCGACGATGAAACTGTTGTACGGCTTGTCGTCGTTCATCGCGTTGATGACGTAGTCGCGGTAGGTCCAGGCGTAGGCGAAGCGGTAATCCTTGAAGAGGCTGTCACCCTGGTCGACCTGCAGGCCGCGGGTATCGGAGTAGCGAGCGGTGTCGAGCCAGTGACGGGCCCAGCGTTCGCCGTAGTGCGGCGAGGCGAGCAGCGTGTCGACCTGCTTGGCGTAGACGGCTTCGACGGCGCCAGCGGGCTTGCCGGAGCGAACCGCCATCGAGTCGACCACCTGCGCGGACTGGATAGCCTTCTCGAAGGCGTCGACCTGCTCGGAGGTGGGCGGGAGGCCGATGAGGTCGTAGGAAACGCGACGCAGGAAGGACTCCGGGCTGGCGGCGGGATTAGGCTGCAGGCCCTTCTCTTCGAGCTTGGCGAGGACGAAGGCGTCGATGGGCGTCTTGACCCAGGCCTTGTTCTTCACTTCGGGCACCTTCGGCTTGGTGACCGGCTGGAAGGCCCAATGTTCGCGGGCCTTGCCCGTGAGACCGGTGAGCTTGGCGGCGCCGCCCGTGGGCATCGGCGCACCCATCTTCACCCACTCTTCGAGAATCGCGATCTTGTCGTCCGGCAACTTGCCGCCCGTCTTCTTCGGAGGCATCGCGAACTCGGGGTCGGTGTATCGGACGGCCTTCACCAGAAGTGACTTCTCGAGATTGCCCGGAACGACCGCAGGCCCTTCATCGCCACCCTTGTAGGCGCCGTCGTGGGAATCCAGGATGAGCCCGCCCTTGGAGGAATTCTTGGCGGTGGAGTGGCACTCGTAGCATCGGTCGCTGAGGATCGGGCGCACGTTCTTCTCGAAGAACTCGAGGCCTTCCTTGGTCGGCTGAGCATCATCGGCGGCGACGGCGAAGGAGGCCGCGCAGAGCGAGAGAGCGAGGGTGGTGTGACGGAGCGACAGCATGGGCGTATTTCTTAAGTTCGGATTAAGGTCGGGGGAAGCAGCCCGGGAAAGGGCTAACCTTGGGGATAAATGTAAGGTCGGCCCCCCGGAAATCAAGTTCGCTTCCCCATTCGGGTTGTAAAGGAAAGACCCCACGGCGAGGATGACTGGGCCGGACGATGCGCATCCTGATCGCCAACGACAAATTCAAGGGCTCCCTGCCAGCGGAAAAAGCCGGTTTTCATATTAAAAATAGCCTAGAAACGGTCTTTCCGCAGGCCGTTTTCGACCTTTGCCCCATCGCGGACGGCGGCGAAGGCACGGCTCTGGCGATGACGACGGCCCTGGCCGGAGAATGGACCTTTTGCCCCACCCAGGACGCCCAAGGCAGGCCGATCCAAGCCCCTTTCGGCTGGGTGGCCGCATCAGCCACCGCGGTCATGGAAATGAGCGCGGCCAGCGGGTTGGCGATCGTTCAAGATTTAGAACTTAACCCACTCACAGCCAGTACTTTAGGTACAGGAATCCTTATCCAATCCGCCCTGGCCAAGGGTGCCCGGCGGATCCTGATCGGCATCGGGGGAAGCGCCACCAATGACGGCGGCCTCGGCGTCGCCCTCGCCCTAGGATATACCTTTAAGAATTCCGGCCAGGCCTTCACCCCCACGCTGGAGACGGTGCTGGAGGCCGACCGGGTCGAGCGGCCGGCCCACCTGCCCGCCTTCGAACTCATCGTCGCCTGCGACGTCGACAACCCCCTGCTCGGCCCCCGCGGCGCCACCCGCGTCTACGGTCCGCAGAAAGGCGTCCGCGATTTCGCCTGGTTCGAACGAAGGCTCGAACACCTCGCCGACCTCGCGCGCCGCGATCTCGGCGTCGATCCGCGCGACGTGCCCGGAGCCGGCGCCGCCGGCGGACTCGGCTTCGGGCTCATGGCTTTCCTCGGCGGACGTCTCGTGAGCGGCTTCGACATGGTCGCGACACAAGTCGGACTCGCAGCCCGCATCACCGCCGCCGACCTCGTCATCACGGGCGAAGGCCGTCTCGACGAACAGAGCCTGCAAGGCAAAGGGCCCGTCGGCGTGGCCCGCCTCGCGCGTCGGCTCGGCAAGAAGATCGTCGGCGTCGCCGGTTCGGTCGACGACTCGGCCGCGCTGCGCGCGCAGTTCGATCTGCTTATCCCGATCAAGCCAGCGACGATGCCGCTCGCCGAAGCGATGCGCCGCACCGGCGAACTGATCGAGACCGCCGTGCGGGCCCAGGCCGCGCCGTTGCGCGACCTCAGCTCCTGAAGATCGGGATCGGCACGCCCTTGCCGTCGACGGTCGCGTAGAACGGACGACCTTCGATATCGAACGCGGTCTTGGGGCTGAT
>RFRI01000099.1 GCA_009924535.1 Verrucomicrobiota bacterium | reverse complement strand
CGATGGTGCCCGAAGCCCAGGCGCTCGCCGATAAGCTCGCCGCCGAGACGGGTCTTTCCGTCGGCGTCGTCAACGCCCGCTTCGCCAAGCCGATCGACGCCACCTTGCTCGTCGAGCAGGCCAAGTCGGCCAAGCTCATCGTCACGCTCGAAGACGGAGCCGTCACCGGCGGCTTCGGTACGGGCGCGCTTGAGGTGCTCGCCGAACATGGCGTGCGCACGCCCATCGTCCGCCTCGGCTGGCCCGATCGCTTCGTCGGCCATGCGACCGACGTCAAGACGCTCCGTGCCGCCAACGGCCTTTCGCCCGACCAGATGCTGGCGACGGCGAAGGCGGGGTTGAAGTGATAGGGCCGATCAGAAGCCGAAGCTCAGGAGCAGGCGCGTCTCGGAGCGGCAGGTATCGCTGAGGTTACGGGCTCCATCGGTCGCGGGCGCCCCGCTGACCTGCCAGAGCGTGGTGAGCGAAACGGAAAACTCGCCGCTCTTGTAAGCGATGGAGGGTCCGAGGCGAAGCGACGAATTGTCGAACCGGCGGAAGCGGGTCCAAGCTCCGTCCGCCACGGCCTCGAAGCCGTAGGCCCAATGATCGTCGGCGCGATAGGCCAGGCCTTGGGACCATTCGATCTCCCCTGTGGTGGTGTCGGCGTGCGCGAGTCCGGCCGATAAGTTGGTCAAGTAATACCATTGGCGACGGGAACCGAAGCTCTTCTGGATGAGGAGACGGATCGCGCAGGAAGTCTCCCTGCGGAGTTCACCCGTCGCAGCATCCATCTGGCTGTAGCCGAGCGCGGCCACCCACGCCGCGCCCCAACGGTCGTTCTCGTCGGTGCTCAGCAAGTGTTTGTACTCGACGTCGAAACCGTCGAAACGGAAGCCGCGGAAGCCTGACGAACGCAGGTAGGTCTCGCTTACCTGGAGATCCAGGTGTTCGACGTCGGAGAGGCCGAATTCGAACTGCGTGGTGAAGTCATACCCGCGATATCCGCCGTCGAAGCCGCCTCCTTGGTCGAGCCCGGAGCGCATCGTGATCGATTGCTGCAGCTCGAACTCGCCCTTCTTCGTGATGCCGGTGTCGGTCGAATAGCCGAAGGGATTGTCGTTCGCGACAGCCGAGGCGGCGACGAGGGTCAGTAAGCTGAGGGTCTTCATGGCGACGGGTTGGACCCAATCTTCCGAACGAATGGTGTCAAACCCGGTTTGAGAATGAGTCTCAATACGGTGAGACTTTGGTTGTAATTAGTCATTAAATCAGAGATTTTAACCCCCTGATCGATGCCCCTCCTGATCGTCATCCCAGTGCGTAATGAGGAGCGCCGCCTCGGTCCCGGCCTCGCTCGGCTGGCCGAGAGCCTGCGGGCGCAGGGGTGTCCGGATGCGATGGTCGTGGTCTCGGACAACGGGTCGACGGACTGGACGCGCGCCGTGGCCATCGAGGCGGCCGCCAGGATCCCGTATCGGGTCGTCTACCATCGGGCGACCGATCGGGCCGACAAAGGCGTGGCGATCTGCTCCGCTTGGGAGTCCGCTCCGGAAGGTTACGACGTCTTGGCTTACTGTGATACCGATATGGCGACAGATCCGGAAGCACTCGTGCGCGGTTACCGCCTCATCTCCGATGGCAAGGCCGACTTGGTCGCCGGCTCACGCTGGCACCGGGACTCCCTGGTCGTCGGGCGTTCGTGGAAACGCTCGCTCATCTCCGCGACGCTGTCGTGCTTCTGGCGGATCCTGCCCGGCGCGCGCATGACCGATCCCGGCTGCGGCCTGAAACTCGTGCGTCGCTCGACGTTCGCCCACCTCAAGATGCCCGCCGAGGCCCGTGGTTTCTCTTTCGGCGCCGAAGCCTTCGTGCGTCTCGCGCGCACCGGCGCGAAGCTCGTCGAGATTCCGGTGAAGTGGACCGATGACGACGCCGGTCGCATCCGCCTCGGCAAGGCCGCCGGTGATTATGCGAGAGCGTGGTGGAGGCTGGTTAAGGGGTAGGGGTTGGGGTAGTTTTAAATAAGAGGACTGAATCGATGACAGATTGCAGAATGTCTTCGGCCCGGACCTGTGCCCGAACCTGGATACCCGTACCAGGCACCCGATGGCCGAGACCCGGGACCTGAAAGAAATTCCCCCAGCCAAACATCCGGTTTCCCTTTGAGCGCCGTCTCTTAACGCGGGTAGGGCTGGCCATCCTTGGCCGTCCGCGGCCGAGCAGGGATGCTCGGCCCTACCCAGTCAGAAAACAAAAAAGGACAGCACGTGGTGCTGTCCCTACCTCAAATTACTCCTGTCCTCGACTCAGCGTTGTCCTTTTCTCCGTTCCGGTCCCCGCGGCTTCTGGGCCAGGCGTTCGTCGTAGAGGCGGAAGTCGACCTGGCGCTTGAAGCGATCCACGCGGTCGACGGTCACCTGGATGACGCCGCCGGGCATGAACTTACGTCCGGTGCGGCTGCCGACGAGCATGTTGCCTCGGTCGTTCAGGCGGTAGTAGTCGTCGGTGAGCGTCGACATGTGCACGAGCCCATAGGCCTGCGAGGCGTTGAGCTCGACCATGAGGCCGTGGGGCTTCACGTCGGTGATCGTGGCCTCGAACGGACGCTTGTCCGGGCGGGCGGCCTCGCGTTCAAAGAGTTCGAGCAGCTTGATCTTCACCGAGTCGCGCTCGGCTTCGGAGCTGTTGCGTTCGGTGATCGAGATGTGTTCGCAGGAACGGGTTAGTTCACCGATACCCGGCGAGCGCAGCGGTTCCTTGGGGGCGGAGCGCACGCCTTGCTTCTGGATGAAGGCGTCGAAGATACGATGCTCGAGCAAGTCGGAGTAGCGGCGGATCGGCGACGTGAAGTGCGAGTAGTGCAGCTTCGCGAGGCCGAAGTGGCCGTCCGGCGACGGGCGATAGCAGGCCTGCTTGAGCGAGCGTAGGAGCTGGATGCGGATGGTGTAGCCGTCCTCGCGGTCCTTGAGGCTGGCGAGCAGCTTGACCATCTCGGAGCGGTGCGTGAGGTCACCGACCTGGAAGCCGTTGCCGGCGAGCTCCTCGCGGAGGGCGGCGAGCTTCTCGGGATCCGGGTCGTCGTGCACGCGGTTGACGTGCGGGATGGAGGCCTTGTCGAGGGCGGTCGCGACGCTCTCGTTGGCGAGGAGCATGAACTCCTCGATGAGCTGGTGCGACTCGTCGTGCTGCACGACTTCGGTGCGGTCGGCCCAGCCGTCCTTGTCGCAGTAGATCTTGATCTCCTTCATCTCCAGGTCGAGCGACCCGGCGCGGAAGCGTTCGGCGCGGAGCACCTTGCCGATGCGCCAAAGGTCGTCGATCATGCCCTGGATCAGGTCCAGTTCGGCGTCGGTGAGTTCGGCGAGCGGGCGGCCGGGCGAGCCGGTCTGGTGGGGCGGCGGCGCGGGCAGGGCGCGGAGCTCGTCCTTGCCGAGGTGCTGCAGGAAACCGTAGGCCTGCTTGTAGGTGAGGCGCTTGACGCTGCGGATGACGGAGTTCGCGAACTCGGTCTTCACCAGGCGCGCGTCCGGCGTGAACTCGCAGATGACGGTCTTCACCAGACGGTCTTCGGCTTCGACGAGCGAGCACAGGCCGCTCGAGAGCGCGTGCGGGAGCATCGGGATCACCGTGCCGACGAGGTAGGTGGAGTTGCCGCGTTCGCGCGCCTCGACGTCGAGGGGCGAGCCGGTCTTCACGTAGGAGGAGACGTCGGCGATGTGGATGCCGACGCGGACGTTGCCGTTCGGCATGCGCTGGACCGAGAGGGCATCGTCGAAATCCTTCGCGTCGTCCGGATCGATGGTGATCGTCGGGATCTGCCGGAAGTCTTCGCGGCCGACGCAATCGGCCTTCTGTACGGTCTTGCCGAAGGAGTTCGCTTCTTCGGATACGGCGGGCGGGAATTCCGGGCGGAGCCCGTAGCGGCGCAGGATGGCGAGGTATTCGGCCATCGGGGTGTGCGTGACGCCGAGGACTTCGGTGACCGTGCCGGTCGGGTTGAGGTTGCGGCGTTCCCAGGCGTCGAGGCGGACGACGACCTTGTCGCCGGGCTTCGGCGCGGGGGTGAGGCCGGCGCGGGCGGGGTCGCGGACGATGATCTCGCGCGAGATGCGGGGATCGTCGGGGACGACGAACCACTGCAGGCGATTGTTGCCGATCGTGCCGGTGAGCTGGGTCAGCGCGCGTTTGACGATGCTGACCACCGTGCCCGTGCCCCAGTCGTCGCCGTTGCGGTCGCGGCGGTTCGCATTGAGCTTCACCAGCACGCGGTCGCCATGGAGCGCGACGTGCGTGTCGTCGGCGTCGATGTGCAGCTGTTCGCGGGGCGGCGAGCCGGGGACGGCATCGAAGACCACGCGGGCGGAGCCGCTCGGGCGGAAGAGGATCGTGCCTTCGAGCAGGTCGGACGCTTGTTTGCGGGCGGGGGCGCCGACGGGAGAGAACCCGGCGGAGGGCAGGGCGAGCAGGTGTCCTTTGACGGTCACCACGGCGCCGGCCTTGATGAGGCGCGGGATGGTCTTGCTCAGGCGACGGAGGTCTTCCTTGTCGCCGCCCAGGGCTTGGACGATGGCCTCGAGGCGCATCGGCTTGTAGCCGGGGCGTCCGAGGAACTTCAGCAGGACTTCTTCGGCGCTCATGCGCTTTCGTTCGTGCCTCCGAGCAGGCTGCCCAGGTAGGGCATGAGCTGCTTCTTGCGGCTGACGATGCCTGGGAGGTCGAAGATGTCCGGCGGCCGCTTCTGCGGGTAGGTGATGGCCTGCACGACCTCGGCGTCGCCGCGGATCAGGAAGAGCGAGCTTTGGCTGTCGATGTCCGTCACGAGCAGGCAGGAGAAGTTGAGGCCGTTCTCCATGCGGTATTTCTCGAGCGCCTCGAGGAGCGCGTCCTCGCACTTCCAGAAGTTGGTGAAGCCGAGTTCCTCGACCTGCGAGACGGAGAAGCGGCGCTCGCCTTCGGTGTAGAGCTTGCAGTCGGCGCGCACGGCGGCGGCCGGCGTGAGGGAGGACAATACCGAGCCGGCGTTGAAGATCATGTCGGCCAGCGAGCGCGGGTCGGCGTCGGCCAGGCGGGCGAGCCACTGGAGCAGGTCGGCGTCGAGCGGCGTGGTGGTCGGGCTCTGCAGGAGCAGGGTGTCCGAGATGATGCCGCACATCATCAGTCCGGCGATCTGCGGGGAAGGCTTCAGGTCGGCCGTGCGGAACATGTCGGCGACGATCGAGCAGGTGGAGCCGAGCGGGCGGTTGATGAAGAGGATGGGCTGGTGCGTCGGCGCGTTGCCGAGGCGGTGGTGGTCGACGACCTCGGCGATCTCGACTTCGGCGGCGCCGTCGACGGCCTGCGAGAGCTCGTTGTGGTCGACGAGCACGAGCTTGGCGCGGGGCGGGTTGATGATGTCGGTCTTGGTGAAGACGCCGAGGAGGCGCCCATCCTCGTCGACGACGTTACAGATCAGGGCGGGGTTCTGGACGATGCGGCGGCGGGCCACGGAGAGCTTCTCCTGCGGCTTGAAGGTGAAGGCGTCGCGCTGGACGAGGCCGCCGACGAGCGTGGCGGCGCGCACGGCCCAAGCGGTCGTGGCGCTGTCGGTGTCGGCGTAGGCGACGGAGACCTTGGCGGCCTTGGCGCGCTCGAGGACGTCGGCCTTCATGCGGTGTCCGCCGGTGACGATGATGATGCGCACGCCCATCTCGATGGCCCGCAGGTGGACGTCGGAACGGTCGCCGACGACGATGACGCTCTTGTTGTTCGGTATGCCTTCGATGGTCGCCGACTTGCCGAAGGACTCGAGTTCCATGGCCGCGACGCGCACGTACATGTCGTCGACGGTCGTGGCGTCATAGGCGACGACTTCGGTGCCGCCGATGGAGCGGATGATGGCGTTGATCGAGCTGGTGACCTTGCGCATCGACGTGGCGCGCTTGGGCTTCGGGATGAAGTAGTCGCCGAGGCTGAAGATGGAGACGTAGCCTTCGAGGCGGCCGTCGTGG
>RFRI01000098.1 GCA_009924535.1 Verrucomicrobiota bacterium | reverse complement strand
CAGCAGCTCGGCTTCGGCCTTGGCGCGTTCGTAGGAGGCGAGGCCGGCGACGGCCTCGATGCGGCGGACCCCCGCGGCGATGGCGTTCTCGCCGACGATGCGGAAGAGACCGATTTCGCCGGTGTGGCGGACATGCGTGCCCGCGCAGAGTTCCATCGACCAGCCGTTGAGCGAGGCGGCCTTGCCGCCGACCTGCACGACGCGGACGGAGTCGCCGTACTTGTCGCCGAAGAACTGCATGATGTCGGGGCGGCCCTTGACGGAGGCGTAGGCGACTTCGCTCCACGTCACGGCGTCGTTGGCGAGGATGCGCTCGTTGACGAGCTTCTCGATGTCGGCCAGCTGGCTCGGCGTGAGCGCCGCGCCGTTGAAGTCGAAGGTCAGCTTCGTCGGGTCGACCGCGGAGCCCTTCTGGGAGGCTTCCTTGGAGACGACCTCATGGAGCGCCCAGTGCAGGATGTGCGTGACCGTGTGGTGGCGCTGGATGGCATCGCGGCGGGCCTGGTCGACGGCGATCTCGATCGTCGCACCGGCTTCCGGGGCGTCTTCGCCGTCGAGGAAGTGCAGCCAGGTCTGGCCGGACTTCTGGGTGTCGGTGACATGCCACTGGCGGCCGCCGAGGGTGATGATGGCGGCATCGCCGACCTGGCCGCCCATCTCGGCGTAGCAGGGGGACTTGTCGAGGATGACGGCGGAGCGGTCCTTGATCTTGGCAATCTGGGCGACCTTGGCCTGCGTGGCGAGGGCGTCGTAGCCGACGAAAGTGGTCGGGTGGTCCGAGCCGATGTCGGAAAGGGTGATGATCTCTTTCTTCTGCGCCGCGCGGGCGCGGTTGCGCTGCTCTTCCATCAGCTTCTCGAAGCCGGCGCCGTCGACGGTCAGGCCGCGTTCGCGGGCCATCAGCTGCGTGAGGTCGAGCGGGAAGCCTTGCTCGTCGTAGAGGCGGAACGCGATGGCGCCTGAGATGGCGCCGCCGGCCTTGAGCTTGCTGGCTTCGTCTTCGAAGAGGGCGATGCCCTTGTCGAGGGTGCGGTTGAAGGATTCTTCCTCGATGCGGATAACGTCGGCGACCACGGAACGGCGGGTGCGGATTTCCGGGAAGACGTCGCCCATCGTCTCGGCGAGCACGCCGACGAGCTGGTGGAAGAAACCGTTCTTCAGGCCGAGCGTGCGTCCGTAGCGGACGGCGCGGCGCAGGATGCGGCGGAGGACGTAGTTACGGTCGGAGTTACCCGGCTGGATACCGTCGGCGATCGCAAAGGAGAGTGTGCGGATGTGGTCGGCGATGACGCGGAAGGCCACGTCGTCCTTCTCCTGCTGCGTGTCGCCGATCGAACCGGCGGCGGGTAGGGTGGAGCCGTACTTCTTGCCGGAGAGTTCCTCGAGGCGGCGGAAGATCGGCGTGAAGACGTCGCTCTCGTAGTTCGAGATCACGCCGGAGAAGTCCTTGAAGTTCTTCGTGCACTGCATGATGCCGGCGACGCGTTCGAAGCCCATGCCCGTGTCGACGTGGCGGGCCGGGAGCGGGCTGAAGGTGCCGTCGGGGTTGGCGTTGAACTGGATGAAGACCAGGTTCCAGATCTCCATGCAGCGGGCGTCGCTGCCGTTGACGAGCGTGCCCTTCGTGTCGCCTTCGGGCGTGAGGTCGACGTGGAGTTCGGTGCAAGGACCGCAGGGCCCGGTCTCGCCCATCATCCAGAAATTATCTTTCTTATTCCCGTTCACGATGTGGACCTCGGGGTCGAGGCCGGCGGCGCGGAACTTCTCCGCCCAGACGTCCCAGGCTTCCTGGTCGAAGTCGGACGGGTCGCCCTTGGACTTGTCGGGCTTGTAGACGGTGGCGTAGAGGCGGTGCTTCGGGAACTTCCAGACCTCGGTGATGAGCTCCCAGGCGTAGTCGATGGCCTCGCGCTTGAAGTAGTCGCCGAAGGACCAGTTGCCCAGCATCTCGAAGAAGGTGTGGTGGTAGGTGTCGAGGCCGACGTCTTCGAGGTCGTTGTGCTTACCGCCGGCGCGGATGCACTTCTGGGTGTCGGCGGCGCGGCCGGGGGTGTACGGGCACTTCGTCTGGCCGAGGAAGATCGGGACGAACTGGTTCATCCCGGCGTTGGTGAAGAGCAGGTTGGGGGAGTCCGGCATCAGGCTCGACGACTGGACGATCGAGTGCTGCTTCGACTTGAAGAAATCGAGGAAGGATTGGCGGACTTGGGCGGAGGTCATGGGACGGTAAAGGGGGCGAGGGAAGGGGTCTTTTTAAGCCCCTGTCGGGGGAAAAGGGAAGGGAAATGAAAGGGGTGAAGCGGTTGGCGGTCAGCGGTTGGCGGTTGGACTGATGCCAGTTCGGAGAGAGACCGGAAACTGGGATGGACGCTGCGGGCGTCATTCCTCAGCCTAGTCGCCCTGTTTACGGTCCCACTTTGATATTTCTAACCGCTAACCGCCAGCCGCTACCACCTGACATGGGTAGGGCGGCCATTGCCATGGCCGCCGTGTCTTGAGGTAGGGACAGCACCACGTGCTGTCCTAAGTTGCTTCAGTCAGCGGGGAGGACGCGATGGTGATCACGTCCCTACCTCGCTTACTTGCGGACGCGCGCGAGGATCCAGGCTTCGAGCTCGGGCTCGGCGTAAGCCTTTTCCCAGGAGTTGTGACCGACGCCGGGGTAGATCGTGAACTTCACGTCGGCTCCGTTCTTCTTGGCGGCCTCGGCGGCGAGCTGGCCCCGTTCCAGGGCGACGTTCTGGTCCTTGTCGCCGTGGAAGCCCCAGATCGGCATGCCTTTCAACGAGACGGTCTTCGCGGGGTCGATGCCTCCGCAGACCGGGATCACGCCGGCGAAGCGTTCAGGGTGTTCGCAAGCCCAGGCCCAGCTGCCGAAACCGCCGAGGCTCAGTCCGGTGACGATGACGCGTTTCTCGTCGATGCGAGTGGTCTTCAGCAGGTCGGTGAGGAGCGCGTCGAGCACCTGCACGTTCCAGCGTTCGTTGGCCGGACACTGCGGCGCGATCATCACGTACGGCGTGTCGCCGCGGCGATCGAGTTCGAAGGGCAGGCCGTTCTTGCGGACGGCGTTGACCAGATTGCCGCGCTCGCCGGAGCCGTGCAGGAAGATCACCAGCGGCCACTTCTTCGCGGTGTCCTTGGCGTAGGACGATGGCAGGTAGGCCAGGTAGTCGAGCGCGTGCGGCAGGCCGGCTTGTTCGAAGTGCTTCGCTTCCGGCTTGAATTTGACGTCCGGCGAAAGGGTGAACTCGGCGGCCGAAAGGCCGAGCGAGAGGAGGCAGGCGAGGAAGGCGAGGCGCATGAGAGAGGAATGGAGGGCCCGAGGGCCGGAGGCAAGAGGAGGAAGAGTGAGAGGCCCAGAGGCCCAGAGGCTCACAGAGGCCCGTGGAAGCATGGTGATTCTGATTGAGGCGGCGTAGGTAGGGTTGAGCGCCCTCGCCCAACCCTGCATCGGGGTAGGGACGTGATCACCAGCGCGTCCTTTCCTTGGACTGACGTAACTTAGGACAGCACGTGGTGCTGTCCCTACCTTAAGACACGCTGACCAAGGGTTGGTCAGCGTGTCTCGATTTCTTCCTGGTCCACCGGGCCTCTTTTGTCAGCGCTCACTCCCCCGCCGTCATGAGCTCGTTGTGGAGCTGGAAGAGGGCATGGGCGCTGTCGGCGTAGAAGAGCGAGAGCCGTTCGATGAGCTTCGTGTCGTGCCACGAGACCACGTTGGCTTTGAAGGTCAGGCGGGCCTCGCCGAGGCCGCCGGGGCGGCGGTGCGAGAGTTCCTGGGAGAAGTGCAGGGTGGAGGGCAGTTTTTTCGCGTAACGCTTCTGGTTCGAGAGGAACGCCGCGATCGCGCCGATCTCGGACTGGCCGTCGAGCGTCAGGCTGATGGTCGCCTCGCCAGGGACGTCGCCTTCCCGCGGCTGGTAGAAGGCGCGGACGAGCGCCTTTGAGCCCTTGAGCACGACGCGGGCGTTGAAGTCGTCCTTCGCGGTCAGGCGATAGGCGGCTTCGTGCGGCTTGAGGTGGTCGGCGACGGCCTTCCAAAGGGCGGGTCTCATGCCCCTTACTCTTGCCGAAGTCGTGCCAGAGGCAAGCGGGCCGCTCGTCATAGCCGGACGAGTTATTGACAGGTACGAAAAAGGGCGTGCCGGTCGGCACGCCCTTTGAGCGAAGCAATCCTGGAGGATTACTTCTTCTTCTGGGCCGGAGCGGCCTTGGCGGGCGCGGCCTTGGCGACTTCGAGCGGGTGCTGCTTGAGCACTTCCTCGACGGTGTAAGGCGCGTTGTTCTTGTCCTTGATCTCGGCGCGGACCTTCTTCACCTGGTCGGCCTTGACGACCGGGAGGTCGTTGCCGAACGACTGGCGGACATAGGTGAGCACGGCGGCGACTTCCTCGTCGGACAGGAGCTGGCCGAGGCCGGTCATCGCGGGCTGGCCGGTGGCGATATCGCCGTAGGCCTTGCCGTCGATGATCTGCGGGCCGTAAAGGCCGTTGAGCACGATCTTGATGGCGCGATCAGGTTCGCCGCCGAGGTAAGCGCTGCACCCAGGTAACGAGCATCGAACAGAAAGACGACACTGATTGATTCTCCGCGCATTGTTTTGGTCATGTGCATTGGACAAGAATTACGGATAACGGATAAGCCGCTCCATCACCATAAAGCCAGTATCGCACCTTTGCTCGCCACCAACCCGCGTAGAAACCGTCGTCCCCCAGCGCCACCTACCTTGGCTCCTTGGGCTACTGCCTAGAGTTGGCCTTGCGCCCCGGCGTAAAGCACTCGGCGCTGGAGACTCAGCTTAACTTGGAGCGGGTCTTGCCTATGGCAGCGAAGCTGACCCCTATGCCGCTTTTGTTTCGCGCTGACTCGGGCCTGTGCTCCCACGCCATCATGCAAGACATCAGCGCCCAAGCGCAGGCGTTGGCGCGCGAGATTGCGATCATCATCAAGTGGAACCCCCGCAGCACACCAGTGGAGAGCATCGCCGCAGAGCGGCTGGCTGATGCCAGCACGATGTGGTGCCATGAGCGCGAAGGCAAGCGTATGTGCCTGTGGAGCCAGGAGCTCAAGCTCGAAGGTGTTGGTACACAGGCCAATCCTGCCCGGCGCGTCTTGCGCTTGACGCAGCGCACCATAGTGGACTTGGGGTTTTGCCACAAGCATGGCAACCCGCTGCTGTTGCCAGCCTATGAGTTGGAGGGCTGGACGACGACATTGCCGCACAAGTTCACGATGCACGAGGTCATTGCGCTGTACAAGGACCACGCTACGCACGAGCAGTTCCATTCTGAGTTCAAGTCCGATATGGATTTGGAGCGTTTGCCCAGCGGGAAGTTTGATACCAATTTCTTGGTCTGCGCTTTGGCTGCGGTGGCGATGAATGTCTTGCGCCTGATTGGGCAGAACGCACTGATTGGCGATGACGCGCCGCTGCGTCATGCGGCCAAGCGCCGGCGCATGAAGACGGTGATGCAAGAGATCATGTTCAAGGCTGGGCGCATGATCAAGCATGCCGGGCGTTGGACCCTCGCTGGTGTGTCCGATGTGCGGTGTGCAGAAGCACCTGATCGCGTTCATTGCCTAGGGCGCGCAGATCAGACGGATCCGTACCACATCGGGGCCGACCTGAAGCCCCCGCGCACATGGCAGGCACGCGGGCCGCCGTTGTGGGACGACAGTGATGCGCAGACGGATGACGGGGCGCAAATCGCTGCGCACTGGAATCTTGCGGCGCAACCCGCACCCGATGACGAGGTGGACCAGCGCGTCAACTGGTGACCGAGCGAAGCGGAGATTCCGACTTGCTGCGGGTTGGTGCTGCGTGCCCGACTGACCGCAAACCGTTTAGCTACCGAAGGTGCTGCCAATGGCCTAGTCAGGCGGTTCAAACTTTGCAAGCCGGACGGCGTTTTGACCCGCCCAACCCATGCCATACTTGGTCTCACGCGATTAAATTTCCTATTCGGT
>RFRI01000097.1 GCA_009924535.1 Verrucomicrobiota bacterium | reverse complement strand
CCTGCCCGACCGCTCCAGGCGTATTCGGCATGGCGCGGGCAACATTGCGGGCGGACGAGAAGAAGGCGCCGATGGTCGCGAGGCGCGTACCAGCGAGGATCGACAGCACGAGCTTACCCTGCGCGAGCGAGGCGTAGGACTTATCGAGGTCGGCGAACTGCTGAGGCTTACAGGCGAGCACGATCGCGTCGGCGCCAGCCAGGAGCTCGGTCGGGGTCGCGGCGACACGGACGCCGGTGGCCTTAGAGAGATCGACGGCGGTGGAATCGTTGCCGCCGATGACGGTGATGTCGGCCGGAGCGCAGGCGCCCGAACGAAGAAGACCCTGCACCATGGCCCCTGCCATGCGTCCGGAACCGATGAAAGCGAGTTTGGGCATGATCAGAGGGCGCGCACGGCGGCGTCGAGGACTTCGCAGGCCTTGTCGATGTCCGCTCCTTCGTGGGCGGTCGAGATGAAGGCGGTCTCGTAAGGCGAAGGTGCGAGGTACACGCCCTTGTCGAGCGCGGTACGGAAGACCTTGCGATACAGGTCGCCGTTGGAAGCGATGGCCTGGTCGTAGTTACGGACCTTCTCAGTGTTGAAGTAGAGCGAGAACATCGAGCCGACCTGCGGGACCTGCAGCGGGATGCCCTTGGCCTGCGCGGCGGCGAGCAACGTGTCGCGGACGCGACGGCCGAGGACGTCGAGACGCGCGAACGGATTCAGGGCCTTCAATTTGCGGACCGAGGCGAGGCCGGCGGCCATCGCGAGCGGGTTGCCCGAGAGCGTACCAGCCTGGTAGACCGGGCCGAGCGGCGCGAGCTTGTCCATGATCTCGACCTTGCCACCAAAGGCGCCAACTGGGAGGCCGCCTCCGATGATCTTGCCCATGCAGACGAGATCCGGGACGACGTCATGCAGGCCCTGCGTGCCCGCGAGGGAAAGACGGAATCCTGTCATCACTTCGTCGAAGATGAGCACCGTGCCGTGCTTCGTGCACAGTTCGCGGAGACCAGCGAGGAAGCCCGCGTCCGGAAGGATCAGGCCGACGTTGGCCGGGAACGGCTCGACGATGAGGCCGGCGATCTGGCCGGCATTGGCGTCGAAGAGCGCGGAGAGCGCCGGGAGATTATTATATTCTGCGACCAGCGTGTCGGCGGCGGTGCCGGGCGTGACACCAGCGGAATCAGGATTACCCTGCGTGAGCGCGCCAGAGCCGGCCTTCACGAGGAGCGAGTCGACGTGGCCGTGGTAGCAGCCGGAGAACTTAATGATCTTGTTGCGACCGGTGTAACCGCGGGCGAGGCGGATGGCGGACATGGTGGCTTCGGTGCCGCTGTTGGTCATGCGGACCTTCTTCACCGCCGGGACACAGGACAGGATCAGCTCGGCCATCTCGACCTCGAGCGGGTTCGGGGTGCCGAAGCTCGTGCCTCGGTCGAGGGCCTCGCGGATGGCCGCGCGGATATCCGGGTCGTTATGGCCGTGGATGGCCGGACCCCAAGTCAGGACGAAGTCCACCAGTTCCTGGTCATCGGCCGTCGTCAGACGGGCGCCGTTGGCCGACTTCGTGAAGAAGGGGGTGCCGCCGACCGAGCGGAAGGCCCGGACCGGGGAATTGACGCCGCCCGGGATCATCGTGAGGGCGCGTTGGAAAAGCTGCTCCGAGGTATTCACCCCTTCAGACCTAGGGAGTCACCCGAGAGGGGCAAGACGACATGCACAAAAAGGGCCGGAGTCTCGCGACTCCGGCCCTGATCAGGCGCTGGCTACGATCGCTTACTTCTTGCCGTCGTCGACGACTTCGAAGTCGCCGTCGACCACCTTGCCGTCCTTGGCCTTCTTCTTGCCTTCGGGGGCATCAGGAGCGGGACCAGCGTCAGCCTGCGGCTGTTCAGCAGCAGTGGGCTGAGGCACGGTCTGGGCGGCGGCCATGATCGCGGTCTGGAGTGCCGTGGCGGCCTTCTCGAATTCCTCGGCGGAGGCGTCGGTCTTCTTAAGGGCTTCCTGGGCTTCCTTGAGCGCAGCTTCGGCGGCGGTCTTCGCTTCGGCAGGCATCTTCTCGCCGTTGTCGGCGATAAACTTCTCGGCGGTGAAGACGCCGGCGTCGAGGCGGTTGCGGGCTTCGGCGAGCTCGCGGGTCTTCTTGTCCGCCCTGGACGATGACGATGTCGACGGCCGGCTGGTTGTCGGCGGCGGTGGAGAAGACCTGCGACTTCTTGGTCGGGATGGTCGTGTTGCGCTCGATCATCGCGGTGGCGACGCTGCCCATGGTCTCGATGGACAGGGTGAGCGGGGTCACGTCGAGGAGGAGGACGTCCTTCACGTCGCCTTTGAGCACGCCGGCCTGGATGGCGGCGCCGATGGCGACGACTTCGTCCGGGTTGACGCCCTTATGGGGCTCCTTACCGGCGAGGCTGCGGGCGATCTCGATGATCTTGGGCATGCGGGTCATGCCGCCGACGAGGACGAGCTCGTCGACCTGGGCCATCTTGAGTTCGGCGTCCTTGAGGCAGGATTCGAACGGACGGCGGGTGCGCTCGGAGAGGTCGTCGCAGACCTTCTCCATCTGGGCGCGGGTGAGCGTGACGTTCAGGTGCTTCGGGCCGGAGGCGTCGGCGGTGATGAACGGCAGATTGATGTCCACGGAGTTCGAGGACGAGAGGGCGATCTTGGCCTTCTCGGCTTCTTCCTTGAGGCGCTGGCGGGCCATGGCGTCCTTAGAGAGGTCGATGCCGGACTCCGTCTTGAAGCCGTCGATGAGCCACTGGATGATGCGCTCGTCCCAGTTGTCGCCGCCGAGCTCGGTGTCGCCGTTGGTCGCCTTCACTTCGAAGACGCCGCCGCCGATCTCGAGGACCGAGACGTCGAAGGTGCCGCCACCGAGGTCATAGACCGCGATCTTTTCGTCGCCCTTCTTGTCGAGGCCATAGGCGAGGGAAGCCGCGGTGGGCTCGTTGACGATGCGGAGCACCTCGAGGCCCGCGATCGTGCCGGCATCCTTGGTGGCCTGGCGCTGCGAGTCGTTGAAGTAGGCGGGGACGGTGATCACGGCCTGCGTGACCTTCTCGCCGAGGTAGGCTTCGGCGTCGGCCTTGAGCTTACCCAGGACCTTGGCGGCGATTTCTTCCGGCGCGAACACGCGCGGCTTGCCGTCGACTTCGCACTCGATGGCGGCGTCGCCGTTCTTCCCTTCGACGACCTTGTAAGGCAGCTTCGAGGCGATGGCCTTCACTTCCGAGAACTTGCGGCCGATGAGGCGCTTCGCGGAGAAGATCGTATTCTTCGGGTTGGTGACGGCCTGGCGCTTGGCGGCCTGACCGACGAGGATGTCGCCGTTCTTGGTGAACGCGACGATGGAGGGCGTGGTGCGCGCGCCTTCCGAGTTGGAGATGACGACGGACTCGCCTGCTTCCAGGACGGCCATGCAGGAGTTGGTGGTGCCGAGGTCGATGCCGATGATTTTGCTCATATGGTATTTTGGTAGAGGGTTATGCCGTCTTATTGGCAGGGCGTGTGCCAAGGGAAATTCCCGCTTTTGCCTTAGTTTTCGTAGGTAGGCCGACGGACTGTCCCTGTCCCAATCGGGTCACGATGACAAAGTGTCCCACCGGATGGCCTCCCGCTGGCTTCGCCGTTGCCCTTCCCCGCCCTGACCGCTATCTAAACCCTCCGATGTCGGCCCCCCTCGACCAGTCTGTCCGCCTCCGCCGCCTCCGGGCTTCGGCCGGTATCCGTGCCATGCTCGGCGAAACCGTCGTCGAACCCCGCCACCTGATCCAGCCGCTCTTCGTCACCGAAGGCGACGTCGCCGAGCCCGTCGGCTCCCTCCCGGGCGTCAGCCGCATCCCGCTCGCCCAGCTTGGCGCCAAGTGCGCCGAACTCCTCGCCCTCGGTATCCATGGCGTGGCCCTCTTCCCCAAAGTCGACCCAACCCGTAAGACCGCCGAAGGCGCCGAAGCCCTCAATCCGTCGAACCTCGCCTTCCGCGCCATCCGCGAAGTGAAAGCCACGTCGCCCGGCACGGTGATCTTCGCCGACATCGCCCTCGACCCTTACACCACGCACGGCCACGACGGCATCCTGAACGCCGCCGGCACCGACGTGGATAATGACCGCACCGTCGAAGCGCTCGTGAAGATGTCGCTCTTCACCGCCCAGGCCGGCGCGGATTTCGTCGCGCCCTCCGACATGATGGACGGACGCGTGCGGGCCATCCGCAAGGCCCTCGATGCTTCCGGCCACACCTGCACGGGCATCCTCGCCTACTCCGCCAAGTTCGCCTCCGCGTTCTACGGTCCGTTCCGCGATGCTGTCGGCAGCGCCCGCAAGGCCGGCGAAGCCCCCATCTCGAAGGCCACCTACCAGATGAATCCCGCCAATCGCCGCGAGGCCGCCCGTGAGGCGATCCTCGACGCCGAAGAAGGCGCCGACCTCCTGATGGTGAAGCCCGCCGGCGCGTACCTCGACATCATCCGCGACCTGCGCGAGTCGACGAACCTGCCGATCGCCGCCTACCAGGTCTCCGGCGAATACGCCCAATTGCACGCCGCCGCCGAGAAAGGCTGGCTCGACCTCCGCGCCACGCGCGACGAGTCGCTCCTCGCCATCCGCCGAGCCGGCGCCGACGTGATCCTCAGCTACTTCGCCGAAGCCTACGCCCGCGACTTCGCGGCGAGGAAGTAAGCGATGACCCCGACGCGACTCACCGCCGGACTGGCCGTCCTCTTCGGCGTCGTCAGCCTTTGGCTGTTGCTGCGTATATGGCATACCGACGACGTCAGCCAACTCTCAGCGGCGGCTTTCTTGGTCGGGCTATCCTTCTGGGTTCTCTCGCCCTACGCTATCCTCGTCGTGGCCGCCCGCATCGGAAAATTCCGGACGGTCACCTGGGGCGCTCTGGCCGTCCTGGTCGTCATCGGCTACATCGGTAACTTCGACTATGCCGACGCAAACTTCCATTTCGCGTCGAAGTCGGACCCGCAGAATGCGCTGGTTTTCCTCGTACTGCCGTTTGTCCAGAACGTCGTGGCGGTCGTCTCGATGGGCCTGCTGCTGGCCATCGGTTATTGGCTGGATCGCAGGAAACGATAACCGGCGGCCGCATGGTCGCCGCTGGGTGGGGCGAGGCTACGCCACGCCCGGGCACGTCGTAGCCGTGCCCCTAACCCGGTTCACACTCCGGCGAACCGGACACAAAAAAGGCGCGGATCGCTCCGCGCCTTCATTGCGTCTCGCCGCTTCCGCTTACAGGAAGAGCGGCTTGATGTGGCGGTCGAAGAGGTTGCCGGTGACGTTGCGCGCGCAGGACTCGCGGCAGGCCTTGAGCTGCTCGAGGTAGCGGGGGCCCATCTTGGCGGCGACCTTGAAGCCGACGTGGATGAGCTGGCGGATGTTGGCGTTGTAGAGCGGGTTCTTCTGGTCGTGGCGCAGGGCGCCGACGAACTGCTCGCTGGTCCATCCGTTGACGACGTCGGCGGAGGGGAGCTTGGAGCGATCGATGTCGATGACGGTCGCGTAGGGCTGGCAGAGCTCGTCCATGTGCGACAGGGCTTCGGCGTAGATCTCCTTGGCAAGCGTCAGGCCGGCGCCGCCGGCTTCGGCGAGGCCGATGACTTCCTCGAGCCAGGTCGTACCCGCGGTCTTCACGTGGACGCCGGCGCCATGCTTGGCGAGGGCGCGGCGGATGGCCGGGTAGATGGAGAACTTATCGCTGCCGCTGTGCACGGAGAGCTTCAGATTGGCCGGCAAGCCGTACTGCTTCACCGCGTGGGCGATGACGCAGAGGTCGTCGTTGAACTCGCGCTCGAACTGGGCGAGGTCGCCGACGTAGTCGACGCCCTTGTTGAAACGGCCGGTGAACTTCGGGGCGATGGTCTGGATCGGCACGCCTTCGTCGGCGATGGCCGCGAGGATGACGAGCAGCTCAGGCGGAGTCTGCGGGCTGTCGGTCTCATCCATCGAGATCTCGGGGACGAAGCGGCCGACGCCCTTCACGGTGACGATGTGGCGGTAGACCTTGCCGGCTTCCTGGACGGCCAGGAGGAACTTGGCGGCCGTGCGCTCGACGTCGGCGCGCGTCGTG
>RFRI01000096.1 GCA_009924535.1 Verrucomicrobiota bacterium | reverse complement strand
TGAGCGCCACCCGCCGGCATATCTTCCTCTGCGTGAAGTCGACCGAGCAGGCCTGCTGCGGCGGCGAACTCGCGGCGAAGTCTTGGGAGCACCTGAAGACCCGGCTGAAGCAACTGGGGCTTTCCGAGAAAGGCGGCATCCAACGCACGAAGGCCGACTGCCTGCGCGTGTGCGTCGCCGGGCCCGTCGCCGTGATCTACCCCGAAGGCGTCTGGTACGGCCAGTGCACGCCGGAGAACCTCGACCGCATCATCACCGAGCACTTGGTCGGGGGAAAGGTCGTCACGGCCCTCCGTATCGCCGGGCCTACTTCGGCTTAGTTTCTTTTTTCTTCGGAATCTCGACCTTCTGGGCCAAGGCCCGGAGCTTCGGATAAAGTTCGGCGTAAGGCACGTCCTGGACGGCGGAGCCCGACTTCACGGCCATCGACGCCGCGACGCCGGCCGACTCGCCGAGGATCATCCAGACGGGCTCCATCCGGATGGAGGTCATGGCGATGTGGCTGGCGGACACGCAGACCGGTACGAGGAGATTCGCGCACTGTTCCTTCTTCGGGACGATCGACCGATAAGGGATCCGGTAGATGCCACGGTGCTCGTCCTCGAGGTAGAGCATCGAATAGTAGCCGCCCATGAGCGCCACCTTGCCGTCGAGCGCCACCGTGGCGTAGGGCCATTCGTCGACGCCATAGGAAGCGAGGCCGACCGAGTCGGCGGGGCTGGTCCGGCCCTCCAGGTCCTTCTGCGTGACGACGTAATCCGCGACCATACGACGGGCCTCACGAACGTAGAGCTGATGCGGGTACCCCTTGGTCTCATCGAAGGCCCCCTTCTCCAGTCCGACGCTGAGCGCGATCTCCTTCTGCTTCGGAGGCACGCTGGGATCGGTCCGCAGGAAGTGGGTCATGCCGCGGACGAAGTCCTGCTGCTCCTTCCAGATACGGGCGCGGGTCGCGTAATCGCCGTCGGGATAGCCGGCGTTGTGGCCGTAATTCGTCGGCGCGAACAAGGCGCGCGCGAGATTACCGGCGCCGCCTGAGTAGACGCGCCCGCCGCTCTTCTCCCAGCCGTCGACCTTACCGCGCATCACGCGACCGGAAAGGATATCGACACCCTGCTGGAACGCCCGGCGATAGAGTTCGAACTGCTTCGGGTCGTAGTTCGCCGGTGGCTCGATCGGCAGGCCCTCGCCCTTGAAGACGAAGCGCCAGCGGAAGCCGTAACCCATCGTGAGCTGATCCGCCTCGCCGACCGGAGCCACGGGCGTCGACTGCAGGCCCGGCAAGAGGCCGCTCTGCGGGTCGCCGGCTTTGACGTAAGGATCGATCGCGTATACGGACATCGGCGGCTGCGCGCCGGCGAGGCTCTCGCCATAGGTCGATTTCGCCTCCCGGCCGTAAGCATAGGCGACGCCCGAGCGGGCCATCAGGTCGCCCTCGTAAGAACAATCGATGAAGACCTTCGCCGTGATCGTGCGGGCCATGGCCTTCGTCGGCGTCGCCGGCGGACAGCCGGTCTCGTCGAAAGGGGCCAGATCCAAGGCGATCGCACGGATGACACCGTCCGACTTCTCGGCCGCGCTGACCCGGTGATCGAAGAGCACCGTGACCCTGGCGGCCTTGAGCATCTCGGCGAAGACTTCCCGATACTGGGCGTCCTTGTAATCCTTCTTCAGGATCGGACGGGTGGAGCCGCTGACGGCTTCTTCGCGACCCCAGTCGATGTGCATCAGGCCTCCGCCGGTCATGCCGCCCAGCCAGCGGCTCGGCTCGACCACGATCACCTTGGCTCCTTCCTTGGCGGCGGCGCAGGCGGCCATGACGCCGCTCGCATTGCCGCCGTAGACGCACACATCATAGGAGTCGGCCGCGAAAAGCGTCGTCAGTCCGAAGAGAAGTCCTGCGATAAGGCGCATGATGGGGTGAACCCTTGCTAGGTCACTCCGCGGGAAAGTCAAAGCGCGCCTTACTTCAACGCCTTCTCGATGGCCTTCTCGAGCTCTTCGGAGTCAGGCTCGACGTCGGAACCGAAGCGGGCGATCAGCTTGCCGTCGGCGCCGATGAGGAACTTGTTGAAATTCCAACCGACGGGACCGGGGTGGCCCGCGTCCTTGCCGGTCAGTTTCTCGAACAACGGGTGAGCGTCGTTACCCTTGATGGCGACCTTGGCATACATCGGGAAGGTCACCTTGAAGTTCGTCTTGCAGAACTTCTTGATGTCTTTTTCCGAGGCCGGCTCCTGGCCGCCGAAATCGTTGCACGGAAACCCCGCGACGACGAGGCCCTTGGACTTGAAGTTATCATAAAGCGACTGCAGGCCCGCATACTGTCGGGTGTAGCCGCACTCGCTGGCGACGTTGACGACAAGCCAGGCCTTGCCGCCCTTGACGGCGCCGAGGGTGGTCGCCTTGCCGTCGATGTCCTTCACCGGGACGCCGAGCAACCCGGGGGCTTTGTCTTCGGCATGCAGGGAGGTCATGAGGATCGTGAGCGCAAGGGCGAGGAGTCGCATGAGGACATCATAGCCCCGGACGACCCGGTGGCAAGCGGACCCGCTTACTCGTCTTCCGAATCCTTGGCCCAGACCGCCGCCAAAACGGCCTTAAAAGCGTCCGCATCGACCAACGTGTCCGGGCGATCGATGACTTCGATGCAGTCGGCGTTGTCCCAATACTCGCCTTCCTTCTTCACGTTCCAGAAAGCCAAAGCCAGGGCCTGCCAGAGCGCGAAGCCCTGTAGCTTGCCGCGAGGCATCCAGGCGACGGCGACGGTCACGTCTTCGGTCCAGTCCGATTCTTCCCAAAGCACGTCGAACTTGCCGCACTCGCTGGGCCCGAGGAACTGCGTCACGAACTCCGTATGCTGCGGACCCGCATCAAGGAAGTAGCGGCAGGCCACCTCGCGCGCGGCGGGTTCGAGATCGTCGCCGCCGTCGTCATGATAAGTGAAAGGCTCCGCCATGCCTCAAGGTCGGACGGCCCGAAGCCTTGGGCAAGTCAGGATTCGCGGCGCGAAGTCCTGGCCAGCACCACCCACCCTGCGATCAGAAGCGAGCCGCCGATCGGCGTGATGGCCCCGAACCAACGAGGCGCGCCCAAGGCCATCGCGTAAAGCGTGACAGCAAAGATCACGGAACCGGCGGTCCAAAGGCGGGCCGGCCAAGCGGAACGTGCCGCGATGGCGCCGATGGCCACGGCGTGCGTCAGCAGATAGAAGGTGGCGGTCTGCCACCAGCCGGAGGCTTCCGGGATGAGAGCGAGGCGGTCCTTCAAGGCATGGGCGCCGAAGGCA
Source organism: Verrucomicrobiota bacterium (assembly GCA_009924535.1). Classification (GTDB taxonomy): domain Bacteria; phylum Verrucomicrobiota; class Verrucomicrobiia; order Opitutales; family UBA953; genus UBA953. The sequence goes on along the minus strand of RFRI01000096.1, from coordinate 2,828 downwards.
CCCAGCGCGATGGCGATCGCGCCGAGGAGGCCAGCGGTGACCAGACGATTCATCGCTTAGGCGCCGGCGTCGGCGCCGCTCTTCTTCTGCGTGAAGACGAGGCCCTTCTCGCCGACGGACACGATGACCGGCTCTTCCTTGTTGTAGTCGTCGCGCAGGATGGATTCGGCGAGCGGGTCCTCGAGGAGACGTTCGACCGCGCGACGAAGCGGGCGGGCGCCGTATTTCTCGTCCCAGCCGTTGTCGACCAGGTAGCCGCGGGCGGCTTCGTTGACCACGAGCTTCACGCCGAGGTCGAGGAGGCGCTTGGCGACCTTGTCGACTTCGATGTCGACGATCTTGGTCATGTGCGTCTTCGCGAGCTGCTGGAAGATGACGATGTCGGTGAGGCGGTTCAGGAACTCGGGCTTAAAGGCGCGCTTCGTCTCGTCCATGATGCGGTCCTTGAGTTTCTCGTAGTCGCGCGTGGAATCGACGCCGACGTCGAAGCCGACCGAGTTGTTGCGCTGCAGGACATCGGCCCCGACGTTGGAGGTCAGGATGATGATCGTGTTGCGGAAGTCGACGACGCGACCGAGGGAGTCGGTCAGGCGACCGTCTTCGAGGGCCTGCAGGAGGAGCTGGATGACGTCCGGGTGGGCCTTCTCGATCTCGTCGAAGAGCACGACGGAGTAAGGCTTGCGACGGACGGCTTCGGTGAGCTGGCCGCCTTCGTCGTGGCCGACGTAGCCGGGAGGCGAGCCGATGAGGCGGGAGACGGTGAATTTCTCCATGTACTCGGACATGTCGATCTGGATGACCGCTTCCTTCTCGCCGAACATGCGTTCGGCCAGGGAGCGGGCCAGGAGCGTCTTACCGACGCCGGTGGGGCCGAGGAAGAGGAAGGAGCCGATCGGACGGCGCGGATCCTTGAGGTCGGCGCGCGAGCGACGGAGGGCGCGGGCGACGACTTCGCAGGCGCGATCCTGGCCGATGACGGCCGTCTGCAGGTCCTTCTCGAGTTCGAGGAGCTTCTTGGTCTCCTTCTTCTCGAGGCGGTTCAGGGGCACGCCGGTCCAGTCGGCGACGATGTGGAGCATCTCGTCTTCGCCGACGACGATGCGCTTCTCGTCGCGCTTCTTGCGCCAGTCCTCGAGCATCTTCTCGCGCTTGGCACGGAGCTTCTTCTCCGTATCGCGGAGGTTGGCGGCTTCCTCGAACTTCTGGTTACGGGAGGCGTCTTCCTTCTGCTGGACGACCTTGTCGATCTCGGTCTGGACGACGTCGATGTCGGCCGGGATATTCAGGGAACGGATGCGGGCGCGGGCACCGGCTTCGTCCATGACGTCGATGGCCTTGTCGGGCAGGTGGCGGGCGGTGATGTAGCGGTGCGAAAGACGGACGGCGGCCTCGATGGCGGCGTCGGTGTATTCGCACTTGTGGTGCTCTTCGTACTTCGAGCGGATGCCGCGCAGGATGAGCACGGCGTCCTCCGGGGTCGGGTCGTCGACCTTGACGGACTGGAAACGGCGTTCGAGGGCGGCATCCTTCTCGATGTGCTTGCGGTATTCGGAAAGCGTGGTGGCGCCGACGCACTGGATCTCGCCGCGGGAAAGGGCCGGCTTGAGGATATTGGACGCATCCATGGCGCCTTCGGCGGCGCCGGCGCCGACGATCGTGTGCATCTCGTCGATGAACAGGATGATGTTCTTGGCGCGCTTGATCTCGTCCATGATGCCCTTGATGCGCTCTTCGAACTGGCCGCGGTACTTCGTGCCGGCGACCATCAGGGCGAGGTCGAGGGTGATGACCTTGCGATCGAGGAGGATCTCCGGGACGATGCCCGAAGCGATCTCCTGGGCGAGACCCTCGACGATGGCGGTCTTGCCCACGCCGGCTTCGCCGATGAGGACAGGATTGTTCTTCGTGCGGCGGCAGAGGATCTGCACCACGCGGCGGATTTCTTCCTTACGGCCGATGACCGGGTCGAGTTCGCCGGCCTTGGCGAGCTCGGTGAGGTCGCGACCAAAGGTCTTGAGCAGCGAAAGCCTTTCGCCACGGCCGGCGCGGGCTCCTTCTTCGCCCGAAGCGCGGCGCGAAGGAGGGGGAGCGTCATCGGAGGATTCCTCGGAAGGCGGAGGCGTTTCGCCGTCCTTCTTCTCGGATTCGTCGGCGGCGGAAGGGTCGATGTCGGCGAGGATCTCCTTGCGGCAGCGTTCCAGGTCGACGTCGAGCTGCTGCAGGACGCGGGCGGCGACGCCCTCCCCTTCCTTCAGCAGGCCGAGGAGGATGTGTTCGGTGCCGACATAGGCATGGCCGAGGGCGCGGGCTTCGGTGACGGCGTGAGCCATGACTTTCTGCACGCGGGGCGTGAGCGGAATGGTGTCGGGGGCCTTGGCTTCTTCGGGGCCAGGACCGACCTGCTTCTCGACGGCGCCGCGCACCGTCTTGAGGTCGAGGCCCATGCGGCCGAGGACGTTGACCGCGACGCCCTCGCCGAGCTTGATGAGCCCGAGCAAGATGTGCTCCGTGCCGACATAGTTATGGTTGAACCGGCGAGCTTCCGCCCGGGCCAGTTCCACGACCTTGCGGGCGCGGGGAGTGAAATTGTTGTTTTTGTCCTTATCCATGGAAAGTGGGTTTGGGGCGAAACGCCCGTAGGGGGTTGGTAGCAGTTACTATGCCCGAACCGCGGGTAGGTTCAAGCGTTCCCCCGATGTTGGTAATAACCCTGCCTTTTGCCTTTGCCAGCAACGAGCCCCGCCTGTTTCTTCATCCGCAAAACCATGGGTATCAGCATGCAAGCGGCGGGCGAGGCCCTCCGAGACCTCGTCAAGGGTCTCAAAGGG
>RFRI01000095.1 GCA_009924535.1 Verrucomicrobiota bacterium | reverse complement strand
CGCCGTCGGTGTCGAGCTTCCTGAACAACGTCGCGCGCTCGGCGGAAACGTCGGCCTTGGCCTTGCCCTTCCCTTTCCCCTTGGTCGCCGGCTTGGCTTCGCCGGGGATCGCCGGGAGCGGCAGGTAATCGAAATCGGCGATCATCTTCTTCGCCATCTCGAGGCGCAGCGCGCGCTCAGCTTCGGCGACCTCGGGCCTGCCGCTGAGATTATTCAGCTCGGCGGGATCCTTATCGAGGTCGTAGAATTCATAGACCGGACGCGGGACGGAGAAATACGTCGCGCTCAGCCCTTTGGCCATCGCGCCTTCGGCGTTGAGGTTCTGCATCGCCTTCCAGGCCGAGCCGCCGGCGCTGTCGACCGGCTGATACGGGAGCCACGGCGTGCAGTTGTAGATCGCCTTGTAACGACCGCTGCGGACGGCGCGCGAAAGATCGTAACCGCTGCTGGCCATGCCAAGCTGCACCGGGGCGCTGCCGTGCGGGCCGCGTTCGGTGAAGACATAATCGCGGGTCTTAGGGGCGGCGCCCCGGAGGATCGGCAGGAAACTCACGCCCGTCATGCCCTTCGCAGGCTTCAGCCCGCAGGCGTCGAGCACCGTCGGGCCGAGGTCCTCGCCGCTGAGCAGGGCCGAAGAATCGCCGCCGGGGGCGACGACGCCGGGCCAGCGCACGACGAAGGGCACGTTGCAGCCGGGATCGTAGAGGGAGCCCTTGCCGTGCGGCAGCGCCTGCCCGTTGTCACCGGCGAACACCACCAACGTGTCCTTCGCGAGACCGAGGCGATCGAGCACCGCGAGCACCTTGCCCGTGGTCTCGTCGACGCGGTTCACCTCGGCGCAGTAGTCGGCGTACTGCTCGCGCACGCCCGCCAGATCGGGCACGTGGGCCGGAAGCCTGAGCGTCGCCGGATCCGGACGATAGCTCGCCGGAGCGGTCCACGGATGATGAGGGTCGCTGAAGTTCACCCAGAGACAGAAAGGCTTGTCCTTCGGACGCCCTTCGAGGAAGGCGGTCGCCTGCTCCACTGCCTGCGGATCGGAACCCGTCTGCACGACGTCATAACGATCCTTGAAGGTCTTGTAGCCGCCCTCCGCCAGGAACTTGCCCAACTCGTCGTCGCCCTTGCCTGAACCGTCCAGATGATAGGTCCGACCCACCACCCCGACATAATAACCCGCTTCCTGCTTCAGGACCTCGGGGAACGTGACCACGTCGCGCGGCAGCGGGGACGAGAAGCGCGTGATGCGGGCGGCCACGGGCGAACGGCCGCTCAGGTCCATGCTCCCGCCTTCCCTGCCGGGGCCATCCAAGGGATTGCCAAGGGCGGGCAAAAGGTTTGGCTACGGCCACCCCCATGAGCGAGTCCTCCTCCACCCCTGATGCCATCCATTCGGATGCCTTCCTGGCGCGCCTGATGCGCGACCAGCTGAAGCTCTCCATCGCCTGCGCGCTGTGCTTCGTCGTGGCGCTCGTCGCCCTGCCCTTGCTCAACTACTTCCAGCCGGCCTTCATGGCCCAGCGCGTCTACGGCTTCACGCTCACGTGGTTGATCCTCGGCGTGCTCTTCTTCCCCTTCGTGTGGATCATCTCCTTCATCTTCATCAAGCGCTCCATCGCGCTCGAAGACGCCGAAGCCAAAGCCGCCCAGGACGGCCTGAGCAAGTAACATGAACGCCCTCCTCGCCGCCGCCGGCATCGATCCCTGGATCGCCATCTGCTCCCTCGTCACCGTCGTCATCACGGTCGGCATGGGTTTCTGGACCGCCGGCAAATCCAAGAGCGCCGGCGACTTCTTCGTCGCGGGCCGCTCGGTCTCCGTCGGCTGGAACGCCTCCGCCATCTCGGGCGAATACCTCTCCGCCGCCTCCTTCATGGGCGTCGCGGGCATGGTGATGCTCAACGGTTACGACGCGCTCTGGTATCCCGTGTGCTACGCCTGCGGCTACCTTTTCCTCCTGCTCTTCATCGCCGGCCCGCTGCGCCGCTTCGGCGCCTACACCATCCCGGACTTCGCCGAAGGCCGCTATGACTCTCCGCTGTTCCGCAAGATCGCCGTCTGCTTCGTCCTGTTCATCGGCTTCTTCTACACCATGCCGCAGATGAAGGGCGCGGGCGTGACGCTCGCGTATATTTTTCCCGGTCTGCCGTATTGGGTCGGTGTCGTGCTCGTCGGCGCGGTGATCACGCTCAACGTCGCCCTCGGCGGCATGAAGGGCATCACGCTCGTCCAGGCCTTCCAGTATTGGCTCAAGGTCTTCGCCATCACCGTGCCGATCTTCGTGCTGGCCTCGGTCGTCGGCCATTATCAGCAGCACCTTGCGGCCAACAAGACCGCCCAGGAGACCGTCGCCACCGCCCCCGCGGGCATCGAGCGCAAGGCCCTCACCGCCAAGGCCCCGAAGGACGAACAGTGGATCGCGCCGTTCGGCAGCCTGACCACCAAGGCCGTCGATACCGCCATCAAGGCCGCCAAGACCCCCGAAGAGAAGGCCGCGCTCGAGGCGAACAAGAAGCCCTACTCCCTGCTCTACACCTACTCGCTGATCATCGCGCTCGTCTGCGGTACTGCCGGCCTACCGCACATCCTCGTCCGCTTCTACACCAACCCGGATGGCGTCGCCGCTAAGCGCACCACCATGTGGGTGATGATCCTCATCGGTGTCTTCTACGTCTTCCCGCCCGTCTACGGCGTCATCGGCCGTTCGCTCATGCCGGAGCTCTACGAAGCCATCGGCTCGAAGGGCACGGACAAGGTCGTCCTCGAGTTGCCCACGCTGCTCGCCGGTCGTGACCACCCGGTCCTCGGCTCGGTCCTCTCGGGTATCACCTGCGCCGGCGCCTTCGCCGCGTTCATGTCCACCTTCTCCGGCCTGCTGGTCTCGATGTCCAGCGCCCTCGCGCACGACATCTACGGCCGCATGCTCAAGCCGGACTCCTCGCCCGAGCAGCGCCTCAAGGCCTTCAAGTGGGCCGCCGTGATCATCGGCGTGGTCTCCGTGGGCCTCGGCACGCAGGTCGAGAAGCTGAACATCAACTACCTCGTCGGCCAGGCGTTCGCCATCGCGGCGGCCAGCTACTTCCCGCTGCTCTTCATGAGCGTGTGGTGGCGCGGCATGACCATGCGGGGCGCGGCCACCGGCATGCTCGTGGGCGGCCTCCTCGCCCTCGGCTCGATCTTCCTCACCACGCTGTCCGACGTCTACGCCGTGCAGTCGCTGGCCGACCTCTGGGTCGCGCATCCGCTCGCCCGCATCCTCTGCGAACAGCCCGCCATCTGGGCCGTGCCGCTGTCGATCATCCTGATGATCGTGGTCTCGAAGGCCACGGCTTCGACGATCCCGGCCGACGTGCGCATGAAGATGCTCGTCCTGCACGCCCCGGAAGCCCTGGGTCTGAAGCAGGAATACATCAAGGAGCACGAAGGCCTCGGCGGTCACTGAGCCGGCTTCCCGGGGCGGATTATTCCCGCTCCGGGAAACTTGAAACTTGGAAGTCCGGCAGGGGCGGTCTTTGCTGACGGCGTGTCCAACGAACTCACCGAAGACGACTCCCGCGCCTATGGCGTCGTCCAGGCGTTCTCCCTCCTGCTCTCCGCCGGTGCCCTTTACGCGGCCACGCTGCTGACCTACCGGGGAGCCGAGGTCTTCCTCGGTCTGGTCCAAGACCCTTATGACCGCGTGGTCTGGCTCGGCGTCGGCATGGGCATCCCCATCGCGCTCTGCGGAGCAGTGATCGCCGTCCAAGCCACGTTGAACCGCCGTTGGGATCTCCTCCGCATCGTCGCCACCGTCCTGCTCGCCGGCAACCTCGCCATCCCTGCCGCGTGGGGCGTGCTCTGGCTCATCCGTCACGCCTGATCTCCTTTTCGTAATGTCCGGCCCCATCGTCATCGTCACCCGCGGTAGCCCGCTGGCCCTCCAACAGACGCATGACGCCGCCGCCCGCCTGCAGGCGGCCCTCGGCCGTCCGACGGAGATCCGCATCCTGACCACGACCGGCGACCGCCAAGCGAGCTGGTCGCTCGAGAAACAGGGCGGCAAAGGCCTCTTCACCGCCGAACTCGAACAAGCCCTTCTAAGAGGCGAAGCGGACCTCGCGATCCACAGTTCCAAGGACCTTCCGACGGAGATGCCCGCCGGCCTCGCCATCGCCGTCTGCCTGCCGCGCCAGGACCCGCGTGACGTGCTCGTGCGCCGTAGCGAGATCGCCAGTCCGAAGCTCATCGCCACGGGCAGCCCGCGCCGCCGCGCTCAGGGCGCCCTCAGCTTCCCGCAGGCGCAGTGGACCGAACTGCGCGGCAACGTGGACACTCGCCTGAAGAAGCTCGCGAACGGCGACGCCGACGCTTCCTACCTCGCCGCTTCCGGACTCAACCGCCTCGGCATCAAGGAATGGCCGGGACTTTCGTTCGAGCCCGTCGCGCTTGAATCCATGGTGCCCGCCGCCGGCCAAGGCGCCGTCGCCATCCAGTCCCGCTCCGCCGAAGTGGCGCGGTACGCCGCCGCCGGCTGCGCCGCCACGACCTATTCCGTGACCGTCGAGCGGCTGTTCCTCGCCAAGCTCGGCGAAGGCTGCCACACCGCCTTCGCTTGTCACCACTCCGCCGGCCGAATCCATCTCTTCCGGAGCGACTTTGGTCGCCATGAGATTGAGTTCCCCGCGACCGACCTGACCGCCGCCTCTCAACTCGCTGACCGCATCCTGCAACAAATCCTGCCCCGTCAATCATGAGCAAACTTCCCTTACGCGATCGACTCATCGTTCTCACCCGCCCGGAAGGACGCGGCGGCGATTGGAAGGAATTACTCGTCGACGCCGGAGCCGCGGTCTCCGAACTACCCTTGATCGAAATCAGCTTTGAGCCGGACGACACCGTACTGAGCGAAGTCCTCGATGCCATGGGCGAATACGATTGGATCATCTTCACGAGCCCCAACGGTGTCCGCGGTTTTTTTGACCGTTTCTTCGAACGTTTTTCCGACATTCGTTCCGTGGGAGGAGTGCGATTCGCCTGCGTCGGCCCTTCGACCGAGAAAGCCTTGCGCGGCTATCATTTAGATTCGGATCTGACGGCCGCCAAACCGGACGCGCTCTCCCTTGGACAAGAACTCATGACCAAGTTCGACGTCGAGAATCAGAAAATCCTGCTCGTCACCGGAAACCTTAACTCTCCCGAACTCTCGCGGCTTCTGATGGAGGGCGCTCTGGCCATCGTCGACGTGATCAAAGTCTATGCGACCGAAGAAAAATCCGTCGCGGAAACACCCGAAGCGGCCGAATTCCGTCGCCATGGCGCCGATGCGATCGTCTTCGCCAGTCCTTCGGCCGTAGAATCATTCCTACACCAGGCTGCTTCGTTGCGCCCTGACGTTGGTGCGCGACAACCCAAAGCCATCGCCGTCGGGCCGACGACCGCCGACGCCCTTCGTAAGGCTGGCGTGCCTTTAGCCGGCACGGCTGTAGCTCCCACCGCCAAAGCCATCCGCGATGCCGTGATCGCAGCCCTGACATGATTGGAAAAATTATTGTCAAAGTCTGCGGAATCACGCGGCAAGCCGACGCCGTCGTCGCCCTTGAATTCGGAGCCGACTATTTAGGCATCAATTGCTGGGATGGCTCACCCCGCTTTGTCCCGGCCAACCGCAGGGCAGCTTTATTACGGGAAATACCCCCGGGGAAACGTGTCGCCGTCACCGTCAACCCGACCGACGTAGAGGCATCGGCCTTAATTACTGAAGGTTTTGACATTATTCAGGTTCATTTTGATCCTGCAAAAAAAGAGTGCGACCCCACCGGCCTTTCGGCCCGCATCGGGAAAACCCATCTCTGGCTTGCTCCCAAATTACCTGATGGCGCCGAATGGCCTAAGGCCCTGATCGCATTGGCCGCCGGCTTCATTCATGACGCCCATGCCCCAAATTCCTTCGGCGGTACGGGCAAGCAAGCGGACTGGGCACGCTTCCAGAAGCTCACGCAAACCTATCCAGAGTCCCTTTGGATTCTGGCGGGGGGCTTAGGGCCGACCAACGTGGGGGCCGCCTTAAACGCCCAACCCATGGGTTTAGACCTTAATAGCGGGGTCGAACTAGCCCCGGGCTTAAAATCTGCCGAACTATT
>RFRI01000094.1 GCA_009924535.1 Verrucomicrobiota bacterium | reverse complement strand
CGGAGGTTGCCCTTGAGCTGCTGGCCGTCGAGCGTGGGCACCGAAGGCGGGGCGGGCGGCGGCGGCGTGCCGAGGATTTGCTCGAGGATCCACTTGCCGCGTTTCACTGGAGACGTGCGGGTCGGGTTGGACGTCGCCGTCAGGATCGAAGCGTGCGTGAGGATACCGCCGCGGTCGCCTTTCGGCAGCGTCACGCGGACGAACTCGCCGCGGTCACGTCCGCGCGGGAACTCGGTGTTGAGGCCGTAGAAAGCGGCGAGCGTGCGGTCGACGTAGGTGAAGTCGCCGTCGATGAGGTCGAGCACGTCACGGTCTTCGCGGACGACCTCGGCGAAGAAGAGTTCGGTCTCCTTCATCATCGAGGCGCGGACGCCCTCGCTGAACTTCGGGTAGAGCGTCGGGTCGGGCGAGACCGTCGAGAGTTGGCGGAGCTGGAGCCACTGGATGCCGAAGCCCTGCGTGAGGAACTGGGCGCGGGGATCCTTGAGCAGGCGGCGGGCCTGGGCTTCGAGGTTGGCGGAGAGCTTGCCCGCGTAGGCGAGCTGGAAGAGCTCGTCGTCGGGCATCGAGCCCCAGAGGAAATAACTCAGGCGCGAGGCCAGGGCGAACTCGCCGATCGGGTGGGCCTCCTTTTCGGTCGGCTTCTCATCCTGCTCCGCGCGGAAGATGAATTTCGGGGAAGACAGCACGACCGCGATCATCGCCTGCGCGCCCGCTTCCCAGTTGCCGCCGGATTTCTCGCCCGCGAGGAACACCTTGGAATAGCGGGCGATTTCGACGTTCGTGGCCGGGCGGCGGAAGGCGCGGCTCACGAACCAGTTCGCCACCGCTTTCGCGCGGACGTCGGCGGTCGTGGCGCCCACCACCACGGCGAGCTTACGCTGCAGTTCGGTGCGCGTGTCGGTCGGGCCGAGGAGGCGGAGGCGGAGGCCGGAGAGCGTGCGGGCGTTGCCGGGGATCTTCGCGGGCGGGTTGAGCCACTTCAGCGTGAACTCGTGCTTGCCGGCCTTGAGCGTGACCTTGGCCGTGGCCACTTCGGATTTCTTGATCGACTTGAACGCATACTGGCCGACTTCGGCGCCATCGACGACAAAGGCCACCTTCGCGGTCGGATCGCCCGGCGCGCCCGTGGAGCGGAGGCTGACCGAGATGATGTAGTCGCCGTCGCGCGGGGCGGTCATCGGTCCCGTGAGATAGGGGGCCGGATCAAAGTAGCGCTGCTGGTCTTCGCGGCGGCCTTTCGGGAGCATCTCGATCATCGCGAGCCCCGTGCCGTCGAGTTCGTTGGGCGTGGAAGGCATCGCCTTGGCGGCGATCTGTTCGCCCACCGAGAGGAACCGTTCGAGGTGGACCGGGGAGAACGTCAGCACGTCGCCGATGTTGTCGAAGCCGTAGCCCGTGTCGTCGGCCGGGAAGTCGGCGGAGAAATTCTCGTCGAGGTAGCAGAGGTCGCGGATCGTGTTGTTGAACTCCATCCGGTTGAGGCGGCGGATCGTGACATCGCCTGGATCCGGCTTCGCCTTCGCGATCGCGTTGGCGAGGAGCTTGTGGACCGACGTCTGGAGCGCTTCGACTTCGGCGGGTGAGGGGCGGACCTTTTTCTTCACCGGGGGCATCTCGCCCGAGGTGACTTGGCTGACCACCTCGCGCCAGACGCGTTGGTCGCGGAAGAAGCGGGAGTCGTCCTTGAAGCCCTCGAGGTTGAGGTGACCCTTGGCGAGTTCGGCGTCGTGGCACTCGTAACAGTACTTGTTCAGGAAAGGGACGATGTCCTTCTGGAAGTCCTGGGCGGAGGCCGGAGCGACCCAGGCGCAGACGACCGCCCCGAGCATCACGATGATCGGGGTGGGCCAAGCTGCGCGAGGGGTCGGGAGCTGCATCCGTCATTTAAACATAGCGGGCGGGGCTAGGTTGCAAACCAAAGGCCCGAACCGTCAAAAAGTTGTCAAAAAATCGTAAAAAAGCCTAACCGGCTGAGGGGCAATCGATTGGATAGGCCATTTCGGACGTTTCTTGGGGGTTTCAGGCCTGGAATGGGGCGAAACTGGCCGCTTTAGGCAATATTCCTCGATACGCCTCGGAGGGGTGTCCAAGATGGCGATGAAGTTGGCAACCTAACCCCTTGCTTGGTGTTTTAGAGATACCCCTCCCCTTTAATAAGATGCGCACCCTCCCCCGTCTCACTGGCAGCCTGCTGACCGCGGCCCTGCTCGGACTTGGCACCGCCTCGGCCGTCGACCTCGAAGGCCTCGTCAAGAACTCGCCGTTTGGCGGCACCGCGGCGCCGGCCGGTCCGGGCGTGGCGCCGAGCACCCTGGAATTCCGCGGCATGTATGCCGAAGGCGGCGTCAACTACTTCAGCATCTACAACACCCAGACCAGGCAGTCGAGCTGGGTGGCCGAAGGCGAGGCGCCGTCGACGAACGTCCCGGTGGTCGTGAAAGGCTTCGATGCCGCGAACGAGACCCTCGTGATCGACAACGGCGGCCAGCCCCAGCAGATGGCGCTGCACCAGGCCGTCGTGATCGCGTATCGCGGTCCGAGCGCCGCGCAGCTCGCGGCCGTTTCCAACGTCGTCGCCCCGCAAGCCGCCGTCGCGGGCGCGCCCGGAGCCGGCGGCGCCGCCAATCTCACCCCGGAACAGATCGAAGCCTTCCGTCAGTCCATGCGCGACAAGTTCGGCAAGGGACGCGGCGGCAATGCCGACGGCGGCCAGACCGACGGCTCGCCGCGTCAGCGCGGCGGCGACGCCGCCACGACCAAGGGCGCCGCGCCCACCACCGGCAAGACCACCAAGACCCCGAAGGTCCGCTGAACTTTTCTCAAAAACCTCCCATGACCCCCGTACAAAAGAACGCCGCCCGCCGTCTCCGCAAGGGCTTCACCTTGATGGAGATCCTCGTCGCCGTCGCCATCGTCGGCATGCTCGTCGGCCTCGCCGTCACGAACGTCGGCAAGATCCTCGGCGAAGGCCAGGAGTTCTCGGCCAAGACCATGGTCAACGACTCGATGAAGACCGCGCTGCTGAACTACCGTCTGGCCACCGGCGATTATCCTTCGACCGAAGAAGGCCTGAAGGCCCTGGTCGTCGCCCCGGAAGGCAAGACCGGCTGGCGCGGGCCGTACCTCGACGCCAAGGGCGGCCGCGTGCCGGTCGACCCGTGGGGCCATGAGTTCCAGTACCGCTACCCCGGCACCAAGAACACCGAAGCCTCGTCGACCCCTTACGACCTCTTCTCGATGGGCAAAGACGGCAAGCCGGACACCGAAGACGATATCGGCAACTGGTGAACCCGGCTCCGCAGCATCGATCCGGCTCTCCGGCGCGCCGCGGCTTCACCTTGTTGGAGACGCTGCTCGTCCTCGGCCTGATGAGCATGCTCGCGGCCGTCATGATCGGCGGTTCGGCGCAGCTGCTCAAGGGCACCGCGCGTTCGGACCCGGAAGACGCGCTGACGGCGCTGCTGCAGACCATCCGCCGCCAGGCGGTGGAAAAGGGCAAGGTCCTCGAGCTCGCGCCCAAGGAGAGCCCCGACGAAGACGGGCCGGATTTCGAATGGGGCGAGGAGAACGCCGACGAGGCGCATCCGCGCGCCGAAGAGAAGCTGCCGAAGGTCGAAGGCGTGAAGGTCAAGATCCTCGCGCCCGAAAGCACCGGCGCGATCCTGCTCGGCGGCGTGGCCTCCGAAAAGGCCCTCGCCCGCATGCGCTTCTATCCGGACGGCACGTGCGACCGCGTGCGCCTGGACGTCACCCGCAACGAGAACCGGACCGTCATCCCGATCGACCCGCTCACCTGCGCGCCGTTGCCGGCCGTCGCCCCCAAATGAGACGCCGCGGCTTCACCCTCATCGAGGTGCTGGTCAGCCTCGCCATCTTCGCGCTCGCGGCCGTCAGCCTCGGCGCCGCGTATTCCAACGTGATCCTCGGACGCATCGCGCTGCAGCAGGACGAACAACGCCTGGACGACATCGCGCGTTGCCGCGCCGCGCTCATGGAGACGCCGGGCTTCGACGACGTCGAGACCGGCGGGGACATCCACCTGCCCGGCGGCCGCACCGCGCACTGGAAGGGCAAGATCGAAGCCACCGCCGTGAGCGACCTCTTCGCCGTGGAGCTGTCGTGCGAGATCCCCACCGCGAACGGCGGCGAACCCGAGGAGATCAGCGAGACCCGCATGCTCCTTCGCCCCACGTGGTCGATCCCGGCGGACCGCCAGAAGATCCGCGACGACGCGCGCCAGCGCCTCGAGAAGGAACGCGGCTACAAGGAGGCCGACGGCAATTCCGCCTTCATCAGCTCGCCCACGCGCGGCAAGAAACTCGTGCCCGGCCAGACCGGCGCCAACGGCAAGGGCGGGAAGAACGGCCAGGGCACCCCGCAGAACGGCAAGAACGGCCAGCCAGCCCAACCCGCCAAGGGCGGACAACCCGGAGGGCAGCCCGCCGCGCGGCCGGCCAAGCGATGAGGGCCACCTTCCGGCGCGGCTTCACGCTGCTCGAGATGCTCGTCTCGCTCGCCTTGCTCGGCATCCTGATGGTCTCGCTGAGCTCCTTCCTCTTCTCGATGAGCGAACTCTGGGGCGGCGGCCGCGACAAGCGGCTCTTCGACCAGCATGCGCGCGCGGCGACCGGGCTCGTGCGCAACGCCTTCGAGCTGGCGACCTACGGCCCGAGCGCCTCGGGCGTCGCGCTCAAGGACGTCGACGACGGCGCGGGGTCGACCAAGCCTCGCCTCAGCTTCCTGCTGGCCGACGCCGGCCGCCTGGCCGACTGGCCGGAGGCGCCGCTGCCCGACGTCGACTTCAACGTCTACGTCGAGGAAGGCCGCGGGCTCGTGTTCCAGTGGCAGTCGCGCCTCGAGATCGAGCGGGACAAGACCGACAAGCACGACACCGTCATCAGCCCGTTCGTGACCGCGATCCATTACGAGTATTACGACCCGGACCTCAAGGAGTGGAAGGTCGAGGACGAGCCCGTGAACGAGACCGGCGGCACCGCCTGGAAGAAGCCCGCGCGCATCCACCTCCTGTTCGAGCGCGGCGCGCTCAAGTCCGAGAAGGTGATCAACCTCCCCATCAAGCGCTCCGGCGCCTCCACGCCATGAACGTCAGGAAGCGCCGCGGCTCGGTCATCATCGTCGTCCTCGTGCTCATCACCCTGGCCGCGCTGCTGCTCGGCCGGTTCATGGAGGACAACTCCCTCGAGCTCGCCATGGCGACGCGCGAGGCGGACCGTCGGCGCCTGCGGGCCGACGCGCAGTCGGAGCTCGAGCTCGCGCTGGCCGTCATCGCCGAGATCCGCTCGATCGACCTGAACAAGATCCACGCGCCCTCGCAGGGCTACGACGACCCGCATGCCTACGCCGGCTTCCCGGCGCGCGACGGCCTCGAGGTGAAGTTCGAATACGAGGACGAGACCGCCAAGCTGCCGCTGAGCGTGCTCTCCAAGAACGACCTCATCCAGCTGCTCTACTCCCTCGGCATGGAACAGCGCGACGCCGAACGCGTCGCGGACGCCATCGTCGCGTGGCAGAGCAAGTCCTACGAGTCCATCGAGGAGGAAGCGACGGACGCCGCGTACCAGCGCAGCACCCTCTCGTTCCGCCCCGCGCGCCGCCCCATCCGCAGCTTCGAGGAGTTCCGCTCCATCGGCGTCGCCAAGGAGCAGTTCTTCGACGAGCTCGGCCGGCCCACGCCGATCTTCGAGGCCTTCAAGGGCTGCGTCAGCCTGTACACCTTCCCCCAGGCCAACATCAACACCGCCTCGGACGCCGTGCTCCTCTCGCAAGGCCTGGACGAGAAGCAGGTCGCCCTGATCCGCGAGCGCCAGAGCGAGATCGGCAAGCGCATCGTCGGCACCCCTCCCTACTTCCGCGTGACCAGCGAAGTCCGTCAGCTCGTCGGCGGCGGCATCAACATGGCCAAGTTCGACGACGAGGTCATCCTCATGTGGGTGCGCGTGACCGTGAAGCAAGGCCTGTCGAAGTGCCGGGTCAGCGCCTTGGTCGCCATCCGCGAGGACGTCGCCTACCCCACCGCCGCGGCCAACCCCGACACCGACCCCAGCGTGGGCCTGAGCCGGACCGGAAACACCGCGACGACCCCCAGAACAACGGGAA
>RFRI01000093.1 GCA_009924535.1 Verrucomicrobiota bacterium | reverse complement strand
CCGGCGTGGCGTGAATGCGCGCTTCGGGCACGTCCACCAATTTCAGATCGTTGCCGGTGATGCGCAATTGGCCGTAGGGAAGACGGTTGCGCCACACGAGTTCGCCGGCCGCGCTCAAGCGACCCGCCCCGGCGGATCCGGTGGCGGCGAATTTGAAACCGTTGTCGAGCATGCGCGCTTCGGCGTTCACGCCGCGCAGCGCGAGATTCACTTGATAGAGATCGAGCTCGCCGTTTTCGACGCGTATCGAGCCGTTCACGAGCGGCGCGCCGAGTGAACCGCCGAACTCGAGGTCGGCGCGCAATTGACCGGCGGCGCGATCGATTTCCGGCACGTACAGATGCACGAAGGCCAGCGCGTTCGAGTCGATGCGCAATGCGGCGGTGAGCGGCGCTTCGCGCCAGCGGGCGCCGAGCGCGCCGGTGCGCAAGCTGCCGTCCGCGCGACCGGCTTCGCCGGCGCTGATGCGCAATTCGCCGTTCAAACCTGCGGCCGTGGCCTCGAGATGAACGGTGCCCGAGCCGAGCGGAATCAGATCTTCCTTGCCGCCGACGCGTTGCCACCGCAATCGCGCCTGGGTGATGTCGGCGTGCGCCTTGCCGAGGATCGGTTCGTCGGTGCGCAGAGGGAGGTAATCGATGCCGAAGCGGCTGAGCTCGGCCTTCCAGCCGGAAGAGTCGACTTGGCGACGTCCACCAAAGCCGACGAAGCCGCGGCCGGATTCGGCCTCGACGCCGCGAATGATGCCCGAACCGCGCAAGCCCTGCTCGGCGGGGTCTTCGAAATGGAGCACGATGCAATCGTTCCGCTGAGAGAGTACCTGGAGGGCCGCGATGGCGTCTGGGTCGTGCAAATCGCTCAGGACGATGACCGTCGTGCGCTTGGCCAATGACGGGGCGAGTTCGCGGGCCCGCGCCGACAAGGACGTGACCTCGGTGAAATCGTGCTGCCGCAGCTGATGCGCCCACTCCATGACGATATTACGAGAAAGGGTCGGCCGGATGTGCAACTCACGTGCACCGCAACCGAGCAGGCCGACGGGCGTGACCGAGGATTGGGCGGCCAAGCCGATACCGGTGGCCACGCGCACCGCCCAGGCATACTTGCTGAGCGGCTGCGAGGAAACGCACATCGAAGCCGAGGTATCGAGCAGGAGGTAAAGCGGGATCTGCTTGGTCTCCTTGAACTCCTTCACGTACAGCTTGCCGAGGCGGGCCGAGATCTTCCAGTCGATGAACTTGACCGCGTCGCCCGCGACATAGGGACGGGATTGGACATACTCCAGGCCGGCGCCGTGGAACACGGAATCACGCTGGCCGAAGTCCAGGCTGTTCGCGAGGCGCCGGACGGCGACTTCGAACTGCCGGCTATCGACCGGATCGTGAGGCAATGTCCGCGGACGAAGCATCGGTTCAGCCTAATCCAGCGAGGATCGATTCCAGCACCTTGGCGCTGGTCTGGCCCGCGGCCGCGGCTTCGTAGCTCACGCGGACACGGTGCAGGACGACGTCTTCGGCAAGGTCGAAGAGATCTTCGGGGGTAACGTAATCACGGCTACGGATGACTGCGCGGGCGCGGGCGGCGTTGACGAGCGCCAAGCCGGCGCGAGGACTGCAACCGAAGTCGAGGTCCTTGGATTCGCGCGTACGACGCACGAGCTCAACGGAGTGGCGGAGGAAGACCTCGCTCACGTGGACGCCTTGGACGGCTTCCATCGCGGCGACGAGGTCGCCCTTCGTGCCGACCGGAGAGTCGTCGATCATGTCGAAGGCCGTCTTCGGGACGGCCCCACCCTCTTCCTTGCGCAGTCCCATGCCAAGCTGGCGCTGGAGGATGTCCTGCTCTTCGTCGCGACCCGGATATCCCAGGCGATGGAGGAGCATGAAACGGTCGAGCTGTGCTTCCGGCAGTTCAAAGGTGCCGGACTGCTCGACAGGGTTCTGTGTCGCGATGACGAGGAACGGCGTCGGCAGACGCATGGTCTGGCCACCGAGGGTGACCTTGCGCTCCTGCATCGCTTCGAGCATCGCGCCCTGCACCTTCGGCGCGGCGCGATTGATTTCGTCGGCGAGGAGGAGGTTAGTGAAGACCGGGCCGCGGTGGATGCGGAAGTCGCCCGTCTTCTGGTCGACGACTTCGGAGCCGACGATGTCGGACGGCAGCATGTCGACCGTGAACTGGATGCGACGGAAGTCCAAGGCGATGGCCTTCGCGACCGTGTTCACGAGGAGCGTCTTCGCCAAGCCGGGCATCCCCTGCAGGAGCAGGTGGCCGCCGGTGAGGAGCGCGATCATGACGCGCTCGACGACGACGTCTTGGCCGACGACGACCTTGCCGACGCGCGTACGGACATCGGCGACGAACTGGTGGGCGGCCTGGACGGCCGCAGGATTAGGATGGTTGCTCATATCTTAAGGGGTAGGGATAGGGGTTGAGTTGTCTGTATCAGCGGAGTTGGCGGAGCCATTTTTCAGCGAGGGCCTTCAGGTCGGCGGGCGACAGCGTGGCCGTACCGCCGAAGCAGCCGGTCTGCACCCGGTCGATGTCCTGCTGCAGTTCGGCCTTCTGCGCGGCATTGAACTTCACCAGCGGGCTGGTGCCGAGCTTACGCAATAGGGCCACAATCGCGAAACCGTCGATCGTCGCAGGCAGTTTGAAGACCTCGCGGGCGCGCGGCGGGCGCGGACCGGTGTCCCGCTTGCGGAAGACCAGCCAGGCAACGAAAGCCACCACGGCGGCGAGGCCACCATAGAGGTATGCGGAATAATCATCGGCGGCCGGCGGGACGTAGCCGGCACCTTGGGCAACCTTGACACGATCCAGCAGCACGGACGCCTTCGAGAGAACGACCGGATCAATGTCCTGGTAGGTGCGCCAGACGGTGGTAGTGTTCGCGGCCTTGACCGTCGGGAACGGCACGTCCGTCGCCTTATCGGACGCTCGGATGGCATCACCATCGAGGGTGATCGACCAGCGGCGCTCAGTGCGAGGGGCAACCTTCTCTCCCCACGTGTTGAGTTCCCTCACCATCAACGGATCAATCGGCGTGACCTGACGGACCTTCGCAAACGCGGCGAGCGGAGCGAGGTCAAGCAGGTCATCGAGTTCCGGCACGAGTCCGGAGGCACTCGCCGCCACTTCCAAGCTCAGCGAGCCGTTGATCGCAAACTGGCGCGTGTCGAGGGTCTGCGTCACCTCTACCTTGTCGGCGGGACGAGGCGTCGGCTTGCCGGAGGCGACTTTGAGCAACGTCTCGGCGGAAGTGGCCGGGATAGTCACCGGGCCGCTGAGGTCGATGAAGCGGAGCTCCATCTGCACGGGCGGGATCTTGTCGACGCTGGCGTCCTTGGCACGGACAAGCACATAGGCGAGCGGAGTCTCCTCCCAGCCCGGACGGGCGGTCGGACGCGGCTTCACGTCCGGCGCGGCGAAGGTGATTGAGCGGATGTCGAAGAACGGCGAGAGCCCTTCGGTGAGCTTCTGCTCGAACTCGTCGCGAGGGCCTTGCGGGTCAGGGCCCTTGGCCACCTGCGGGCCGCGGCGCTTCGTCTTGGCGGCCACGGCGATAGCGTCATTGCTGAGATACTGTCCGAACCTGGCCACGCGGCCCATGGCCTCGGTGTGCAAAACGCTCACGATAATGCCGAACTCCTGGTTGACGCCGACGGTATTGGGGCCGTCGACGCGCGTCTGGACGCGGATCTCGCCCAGCAGCTCGTCAAGGTAGTCTGAGCGCTTCTTGAGTCCGAGGGAGAACGGGTCGTCCTTGGTCACGACCAGCGTGCTGGCGAGGTAGCGATATTTTAGGTCCTCGTGCATCGGGTTGTTGGTATCGTTGAGGCGGGCGTTAAGCGTCTTCGCGAGCTGACTCATGTGGGTGGGCGCCAGCTTCCCAGGCAGAGCGAGGATGGCGGCGCGGATGCGGCCAAGGGCGGCTCGATTCATCGGCTTGGCGAGATTGACCTGACCAGTGCTACCGATGCCGAGCACGGAATTAAACCAGCTCAGGTAAGGGTCGATGGTGAGTTCATTGGCCTGAAGGCGGACGACCTGACGGCCATAGGCCTCGGCGGAGCGCTGGAAATAGTCCTGCGACTGTAGTGTTTTTTCCTTCGACGCGACGAGTCGCTTGGCCGGCTCGAGCGGTGTCAGGTCCTGAAAACTCTCGAAGTCCGCCCAATCGCTGAGCACGACCGCGCCGAGCAAGATGGCCTTATAGGCATCGGGCCGTCCCGCCTGCCACTCGTCGATCATCTTCAGCAAGGAAGCATAACCGGCTTCGGCCATCGCGTAAGTCTGCGCTTCATTGCGACGAGTGAGCGCACCACGCTGGATGTCGGTGCGGCGCCAGCGGTCGCCGAGGTTGGAGTGCATCTTCTGAGCGAGGAGGAAGAATAGGGGCTCGTCCATCTTAGCCGTTGGACCGAAGACGCGTGCGATATGCGAATCGCGGTAGGCCTCGGCGTTGCTATAGGCCAGATCGAAGGCGTTGACCACCTTGCTCTCGTCGCGCGGGGCGACGCCCGCCTTGCGGAAGACCTCCATCATGCGGGCGAGCGAGTCGATGTTGCGCTCCATCATCACCGGGGTGATCGGAATGCGGGCATCCTCGGGCAGGCCGTAACGGGTGCGCAGTTCCTGCGGGAGCTGCGGATTATGCGCCTGACCCCAGGCGAGTAGGAAGTCTTCGGCGAGGGCCACGCCGGCGGCCGGGTGACGGCGGGCCAGCTCGACGATGCGGTCGGCGGCCAGTTCGAAATTAGCGCTCACGATGATGGCGCGGGCGAGGCTGGCGTCAAAACGGTCGCGGAGGTCCGACGGCAGCGCCGCGTGCCACTTGCCAGCGGGGGCGAGTAGCAGCATCTCCTCCGGATCGATTTCGCTCGAGCCATTGCGGGAATTGCCGCCGCGGCGAGGGACGCCCGCCTGACGACTGAAAGAATTCTCCACCTCAGTCATCCAAGATTCGGCCATCAAGGTGAGGATTTGGCTCCAAGGCTCAGAACCAGCGTCGGGATTCTCGGCGATGAGATTCGCGAGGACTGCCTGGGCGCGGAGATTATCAATGCGTTGGCCGGCGGCGGCGTGCGTCTCGCGCTCGCGCAGTACCGTGAACTCGCGGCCTTCGCGCAGTTCGCCTCGGACCTCGACGAAGCCACCCGCAAGCAGCTCGAGCGTGGCCGCCTCGTCACCGAACTGATGAAGCAGCCGCAGTACGAGCCGCTGCAGGTCTGGCAGATGGCGCTGGTGCTCTTCGGCGTCAACAACGGCTACTTCGACGACGTGGACGTGAAGAAGGCCCTGGCTTGCGAGAAAGCCATGCAGGCCTACATCAAGGACAAGTACGCCGCCCTCATCGACCGGATCGAGAGCACCAAGGACCTGTCCAAGGACGACGAAGCCGCGCTCCACGAGGCGGTGAAAGACTTCAAGAAAAATGGGTCTTATTAAGACCTCGGTTCGTACTAAATAGAGGCCCTGCCATGCCCGGCAGCAAGGAAATACGCACCAAGATCAAGAGCGTGCAAAACACGCGCAAGATCACCAAGGCCATGGAGATGGTTGCCGCCTCGAAAATGAGGAAGGCGCAGGAGCGCATGCGCGCGGCGCGGCCCTATGGCGAGAAGATCCGCAACGTCGCCGCGCACATGAGCCATGCCAACCCGGAGTACCGGCATCCGTTCCTGGTCGAGCGCGATTCGGTCAAGCGGGTCGGCATCATCGTGGTCACGTCCGACAAGGGCCTCTGCGGGGGCCTGAACACGAACGTGCTGCGCATGGCGCTCGCCAAGATGCGCGAATGGGAAGGCCAGGGCGAGCAGTTCGAGGTCTGCGCGATCGGCAACAAGGGCCTGGGTTTCATGCAGCGCCTGAAGGCCAACGTGGTCTCCCACGTGGTCGGCCTCGGTGATACCCCTCACATGGACAAGCTGGTCGGCGCAGTCAAGGTGATGCTCGACGGCTACACGTCGGATCGCTTCGACCGCCTCGTCATCTTCTACACCAAGTTCCTGAACACGATGAAGCAGGAGCCGGTGATGGAACAGCTCCTGCCGCTCTCCGGCGAGAAGATGGGTGCGCCCGAAGGCCTGTGGGACTACATCTACGAGCCCGATGCCA
>RFRI01000092.1 GCA_009924535.1 Verrucomicrobiota bacterium | reverse complement strand
AATTCCGGCCGCCCGGTCGCCATCACGACGATCGATGTCGGCTTGGCGACCAAGGATATCGAGAAGCTCCTTTCCGCTCCCGTCGCTTCGGCTGCGCTGCCTGGCGCCGCCGCTGCGCCAGCTGCCCCCGCTTTGCTCGGAGGTTTCTTCGGTGCCGAAGAGCCGGCCGCGGCCAATGGCGCCAAGCCGGCCGTTCCTCAGGTGGATCAGCGCGTGCTCGTCGTGCCGCGTAAGCTCTCCTCTTTCGTCGTGCAGATCGACTACCTTTCCCTCCCCGAGGAGAAGCCTGCGGCCGGCGCCGAAGGTGAACCCAAGAAATAAAGCATCCCGGTCATGAATTCCCGCAAGGACATCATCCTCGTCATCCTCGGCGCGCTCCTGCTCGTCGCCGGTTCCGTGGTGTATCTCACTCCCGGACTGGTCGCCCCCATCGTCCCCGATGAGGACGGCAAGGCCGCCGCCATCAAGCTGCTCAAAGAAGCCGCCCCTCGCGGCGAAGCTTACCCTTCGACGCCTCGTGCCTCGCTCGATGACAACGTCAAGGATTGGCCGACCCCGGAGGAGAACGATGACAATTGGGATTACGACCTCTTCACGACGATCGACGTCGTCTGGGATGCGGCCCTCAAGGATTACGTCCCTCGCAGCCGCAAGGCCGAGGAAATGCCTCCCTTCGGTGTCGCCCTGGTTTCCGTCGGCCATCCGACCTACACCTTCATGCTGGTCCAGTCTACGCTGGGACCCGGCAAGAAGGAAGAAGACCGACTCTTCACGCTCAAGAACGTGAAGACCAAGCAGTACATCGACGACTGTAAGCTCAACAAGCCTATCGCGGAAGCCCCTTACCTCACTCTCAAGTCCTTCAAGGTCGTCAAAGGTAAGGATGCTGATGGCATCCCGTTCACCCGCAACCTGTTGACGGTCGATGACCGACAGTTCGGACAAATCGTCGAGATCGACGACGACAAGCCCTTGGAGTTCGTCGCGCGCACCGACATCATCCTATCCTCGCCGTCCGATCCCGCTTGGACTCTTACCCTCCATGCCGTTGGGAATAAGTTTAACTTAAACGGAGCCAGTTACGTGGTCAAAGGCATTGACTTGGCCAACAAGACGGTGACTTTTGACAAAACCTTCGCTCTTAACCCCAAAAAGCCGAAGAAACTGACGACCGACACTCAGGAACTGTCTGCCCCGGTTCCCGATCCTTCCGCTCCTAAGTCGAAGACCCCCTCCGCCTCATCTTCCGTCCCCAAGTCTACGACCCCTGCTCCGCACGCGGCCCCTGCCGTCTCCGCGCCGCTTCCGGTCGCTAAGCCGAAGCCGGTGACACCTCCCCCTTCCACCAAGGCCACCAACGCAAAGAAATAACCTTTAACGCACCCACTCCATGAAAAACCTCCACCGATCGCAGCTCGCCTGGGCCGCTCTCGCCCTCGCCCTCGCCGCCGGCTCCCTCGTCGCCCAAGACGGCGATGCCGCCGCGCGTAAGCCGCAGCTCCTCGCCGAAGCGCTGAAGGCCCGCGATGAAGGCAACCTGCAGGCCGCCAAGGCCAAGTTCGAATCGATCCTCGCGATCGATGCCAAGGATGTGGGCGCCTCCGAAGGCCTCGCTTCCGTCAACTCCGCCATCGCCGACGCCGAAGCCGCCAAGAAGGCCGCTGAAGCCGCTTCCGCCCCGAAGGCCGATGCCCCGAAGGCCGATGCGCCCGCAGTCACGGCTGACGAAGCGGCGTCCAACGACAAGCTCTTCGCCCAGGTCGATGCCGCCCTCGACGCCGCCCGCAAGAAGTCTGCCGCCGGTGACCACAAGGCCGCCCTTGACCAGCTAGACGTCGCCGCCGGCGCCCTCGCCGCCGTCAATACTCCCGCCGCCCAATCCCGTCGCGACGCCATCGCGCTCGCCAAGCAGGACGTCAGCGTCGCTCGCGATGCCGGAGGCCCCTCCGCCGCCAAGGAAGAAGTCAATCGCCTCGCCCGCGCCAACGCCGACGCCATCGGCAAGCAGGGTGATGTCGTCTCCTCCGCCGAAAGCCTGATCCGTCAGGGCACCGCCGAATCCATCGACAAGGCCCTGAGCGACCTCGATACCGCCGACCGCAACCTCGGCTCCGCGAGCCTTTCCAACGCCGGCCTTAAGGAGCGCATCAAGGATGCCAAGGGTTCCGCCCTCGCCCGTCGCGCCCTCGTCGCCATCGAGGCCCGCGACATGATCAAGGCCACCTCCGTCATCTCCCAGTATGCCGAACTCAAGGGCAAGGATGACGCCAGCGTCGTCCGCCTGCAGAAGGAATTCGCCTCGAAGCGCAACGATCCGACCTACCGCAACGTCGACGAGCTCTCCCCGGGCCTTCGCGTGAAGGATGACAAGGTCAACGAGCTGCTCGTCAAGGGTCGCGCCCGTTACCTCTACGGCGACTACCAGGGCGCCCTCGATGCCTACCGCGAAGTCCTCCAGTACCAGCCGAACAATTCCGAGTCCAAGGCCTACCAGATTCGCATCCGCCAGATGCTGTCCGAGAACTCCGGCCAGTGGAACCGTGGCGTGACCAAGGGCAAGCTCCTCGAGCTCCTCGACGAGACCTGGAAACTCCCGGAAGTCTTCAATCGCGAAAACATCAAGATCGACGCCGCCAACGGCAACGACCCGGTGATCGAGAAGATGAAGTCCATCCAGCTTCCCGAAGGCTTCATCGTCCGCGACCAGCCGCTCGACCGCGCCCTCGTCCTCCTGCAGACCCAGGCCGCCACTTACGACAAGGACCAGAAGGGCGTGAACATCGTCCTCATCGGCAACGACAGCAAGAACCCGAACGTCAATCTCCAGCTCCGTAACGTCTCGGTCTACCAGGCCCTCGACTACACTTGCAAGCGCGTCGGCTTCACCTTCACCATCGGTTCCGGTGGCGTCGTCGAAGTCCGCGAAGACAGCGGCGACAGCCAGCTCGAAATCGAATTCTTCAACCTCACCCAGGCGGCCGTCATCAAGATGACCGGCGTCAGCGTCAGCCCGAGCGCCGGTGCCGGCGCCGCCCCTGCCGGTGGCGTGTTCGGCGGTGCCTCGGCCGGCGCGGCCAGCGCCGATGGCGGTAATCCTCAGGAGAACGCCATCAAGAGCTTCCTCACCCGTTCCGGCGTGCCCTTCGAGGCCCCGGCGACCCTGTCCTTCGACGGCACCCAGCTGACCGTCACGCAGAGCCGTAAGAACCTCGACCGCGTGAAGAACATCATCCGTCGCTACGCCGACATCAAGCAGGTCCACATCGAAGCCAAGTTCATGGAAGTCGAACAGAAGATCCTGAACGAACTCGGCGTGAATTGGACCCTCCAGCCGACCGCCGGCGGCGGCGGCAACGTCAACGCCGCGACCAATCTTCGCTCGATCAACTCGGTCTTCGCGAGCAACAACGCCACCGTGCGTAGCCTGAACGTGACCGGTAACCCGCCCATCGCGCAGCCTGCCCCGAACTTCCCGGGAGGCATCAACCTAGGTAACGTGTCCCAGTCTTATACCGGCAACGTCGGCATCATCGGCGCCGAGACGCTTGGCGTGGCCATCCGTGCCATCGAAGAGAACGCCGGCAGCGACCTGATGTCGTCTCCGAGCCTGACCGTCATGGACGGTAAGACCGCCGTCATCAAGGTGGCCCAGCTCCTCCGCTACCCGCAGGCCTACGGCGACACCCAGTCGAACGTCGGCGCCGGAAGTACCGCTGGCGGTGGAAGCGCCTCGGCCGCGACCTCCGTCGCGATCACCGCTGGCACCCCGCAGGACTTCACCATCCAGGAAGTCGGTGTGACGCTTGAGGTCACCCCGACCGTCGCCAATGACGACTCCATCGGATTGAACCTGAAGCCGAAGGTGACCGAGTTCGAAGGGTTCGTCGAATACGGCGGCACCTCGATCGCGATCTCCGGCTCCACGACGGTCTCCGTGCCCTCCGGCTTCTTCCAGCCGATCTTCAGTACCCGCGAAGTGACCACCGACGTCACCGTCTTCGACGGCGCCACGGTCGTCATCGGCGGCCTGACCCGCGAAGAAGTGAAGACCGTCGACGACAAGGTCCCGGTCCTCGGCTCGATCCCGCTCATCGGCGCTGCCTTCCGCTCCAGCGGCAAGACCATCCAGAAGAAGAGCCTGATGGTGTTCGTCACCGCCAACCTCGTCTCCGCCGGCGGCGCGACCCTTCGCTCGACCCACCCGGGCATGCGCGCTGGTTCGACCTTCTCGAACCCCACGCTCATCTCCCCGGGCGGCGCGGTCTACCGCGAGCCGATCGAAGTCGCCGCTCCCGTGGCTCCGGCCCCGGTCGCGACCGAGCCGGCCAAGTAAGCCAAGCCTCCCGCTTCGTTGATAACGGGCCCGCCATTCGGCGGGCCCGCTTTTTTCTCGATGGTCCGTCCAGGTGGAGCGACACTGCTTCCATGCGCTGGCTGCTGATCGACGGCTTCAATCTGGTCTTCCGGAGCCACTTCGCGATGGAACGGTCCAACCTCCGTCGGCAGAGCGACCAGTTCCCCACGGGCGCCCTCCACGGCTGGATGAAGTCTCTGCAGGATCTCCGGGAAGGGGAGAAGCCGGACCGCTGTGCGGTCTTCTTCGATCTCGGCGGCTCGGACCGTCACCTGGCCGTGCTACCCGACTACAAGGGCCAGCGGGATGAGACGCCCGAGGAGATCGTCCAGCAGCTTCCCGAGATCAAACGCCTCACCGCGCTGCTCGGCTTCCAGGTCTTCGAGCGTCGCGGCGTCGAGGCCGACGACCTGATCGCCACCGCCGTGCGGATCCTGTCCGCGTCCGGCGACCAGTGCATCATCGTCAGCGCCGACAAGGATTTCGGCCAATGCGTCGGCGGGCCGGTCATCCAGCTGGCGCCGCCGCCGACGGCGAACCCGGCCATGGGCTGGCGTCGTCTTGACCCCGCCGCGGTCACCGAGAAGTTCGGCGTACCCCCTGAGCGCATCGCGGACTACCTCGCGCTCGTCGGCGATACCTCCGACAATATTCCCGGGCTCAAGGGCGTAGGCCCGAAGACCGCCGTGAAATGGCTCACCGAATATGGAAGCCTCGAGGGCGTCCTGGCGGCCGCCGACACCTTGCAGCCTGAGCGCTTCCGCGAGCAGGTGAAGGCCGAGGCTCAGCGTATCCGCGGCAACCTCAAGCTGGTCACCTTCCAGACCGACTTCGAGTTCGCTCCGGGCCAGCCCGTGGCGGAAGATATCGTCGCGGTGGAGGCTTTCCTGGCCGAGATGGAGATGCACTCCACGTTGCGCCGCTACCAGGCGAAGCATGGACGGGCTTCGGCCGCGCCCGAGCCGGCCGACGAGCCCAAGCCCAAGGTCACCCCGCCGGCGGACGCGCAGCAGGGCGAACTTTTCTAGCCAACAAAAAGGCCCGCCGGTGAGGGCGGGCCTTATGGCGAAGGATAAGCGCGAGGCTCAGTTCTTCTTGTCGGCCTTCTTCTCGAGCTTGGGGGCTTCGACGACCGGTGCGGCGGCGGCCTGCTGCTGGGCGCTGGCGACGAGTCCCTGGATCTGGTTCACTTCTTCCTGGTTGAGCAGGATGACGAACTTGGATTCGAGGACTTCGATCTCGTAATTATGGGTGATCGAGTAGCCGACGCTTTCGGCCATCTCCTTGTTGCCCTTCTCGAGCAGGTCGCGGGTCTGGTCGAGCTGAGTCTGGATGCGGCTCTTTTCTTCGTCGTTGGTCGAGCGCTTCAGGAGCTCGGTGAGCTGGAGGAAGGCGTCGCGGCGGGCCTGGAGGACCTTGGCGAACTGGTCGAACTGGACGACGAGGTCCAGGCCGCGGATCTCGGCGGTCTGGAGGAGGCGGCGGTCGCCACGGATCACGAGCTGCTCTTCCTTGAAGTCGGCGGCGGAGCGGGCCTTGGCGGCTTCTTCTTCGGAGATGACAGCGAAGAGACGCAGGGCGGTGTTGATGAAGGTCGACTGGCGGTTGGCCACGGCCGGGACGTTGAAGCCCCAGACCTTGGCGAAGACGGCGTCCTTCTCGTTGAAGTCCTTGATCTCGGCTTCACCGACCTTGATCAGCGCGTCGCGCTCGACCGTGGTGAGGGCGACCTGGATGCGCTGCTGGAGCTGCTGGATGCGACCGAAGTGCTGGCCGAGGGTCTGCAGTTCCTGCTGGAAGCGGTGACGCTGTGCCTGGCCGGCGGCCT
>RFRI01000091.1 GCA_009924535.1 Verrucomicrobiota bacterium | reverse complement strand
AAGAACTCCGCCATCAAGCAGGTCGCTTCCGGCCGCTTCGGCGTCACGAGCCGTTACCTGACCAACGCCAAGGAGATCCAGATCAAGATGGCCCAAGGCGCGAAGCCCGGCGAAGGCGGCCAGCTCCCCGGCGGCAAGGTCTACCCGCCCATCGCCAAGGTGCGTCACTCGACCCCCGGCGTCGGCCTGATCTCCCCTCCCCCGCACCACGACATCTACTCGATCGAGGACCTTTCGGAACTCATCCATGACTTGAAGAACGCCAACCGCGCCGCGCGCGTGTGCGTGAAGCTCGTCTCGGAAGTCGGCGTGGGCACCATCGCCACGGGCGTGGCCAAGGCGCATGCGGACGTCGTCCTCATCTCCGGCTTCGACGGCGGTACGGGCGCTTCGCCCCAGACCTCCATCAAGCACGCTGGCCTGCCGTGGGAACTCGGCCTCGCCGAAACCCACCAGACCCTCGTCCTTAATAACCTCCGCTCCCGCATCGTCGTCGAGACCGACGGCCAGCTGAAGACCGGCCGTGACGTCGTCATCGCCGCCCTCCTCGGCGCCGAAGAGTTCGGCTTCGCCACGGGCCCGCTGGTGACCCTCGGCTGCATCATGATGCGCGTGTGCCACCTCAACACCTGCCCGGTCGGCGTCGCCACCCAGGACCCTGAGCTCCGCAAGAACTTCACCGGCCGTCCGGAAGACACCGTGAACTTCATGCGCTTCATCGCCCAGGAAGTCCGCGAGATCATGGCCCAGCTCGGTTTCCGCACGCTCAACGAGATGGTCGGTCGCACCGACGCCCTCGAAGCGCGTCACGCCGTCGAGCACTGGAAGGCCAAGGGCATCGACCTCTCCAAGCTCCTCTACTCGCCGAAGGCCGGCCCCGAAGTGGGTCGCTTCTGCACCGAGAAGCAGGACCACGGTCTGGAGAAGGGCCTGGACCTCTCCGTCCTCCTCGCCGCCTGCCAGCCCGCCATCCATCAGGGCCAGAAGGTCCGCTACGAAGGCGAGATCAAGAACACCCACCGCGTCGTCGGCACGATCCTCGGCAACGAGATCACCAAGAAGCACATCGACGGCCTGCCGGACGGCACCATCCACCTGAAGTTCAAGGGCAGCGCGGGCCAGTCCCTCGGCGCCTTCGTCCCCCAGGGCGTGACGATCGAGCTCGAAGGCGACGCCAACGACTACGTCGGCAAGGGCCTCAGCGGCGGTCGCGTGATCGTCTACCCGGACGCCACGGCCACCTTCCCTGCCGAAGACAACATCATCCTCGGCAACGTCGCCCTTTACGGCGCGACCTCCGGCGAGGCGTTCTTCCGCGGCATGGCCGGCGAACGTTTCTGCGTCCGCAACTCCGGCGCGACCACCGTCGTCGAAGGCGTGGGTGACCACGGCTGCGAATACATGACCGGTGGACGCGTCGTCGTCCTCGGCGCCACCGGCCGCAACTTCGCCGCCGGCATGAGCGGTGGCGTGGCCTACGTCCTCGACGAGAAAGGCGATTTCGCCACCCGCTGCAACAAGCAGATGGTCGGCCTCGAGAAGCCCGAAGCCGCTGATGCGACCGAACTCCACGGCCTCATCTCGCGCCACGCGGCCCTCACCGGCAGCCTCAAGGCCAAGCAGCTCCTGGCGAACTGGGACGCCTCGCTGGCCAAGTTCGTCAAGGTGATGCCGAAGGACTACAAGCGCGTCCTCCAGGCCATCGCGGCGGCCGAAGCCCAGGGCCTCAGCGGCGACGCCGCCCTCAACGAAGCCTTCGAGATCAACTCGCGCGACCTCGCCCGAGTCGGCGGTGGCTGATCGCACCCTCCAAGACCACACCTAAGCACCTTCTGCACCATGGGAAAACCTACCGGATTTGTCGAATACCAGCGCGAGCTCCCGCCTGATCGCGATGCCCTCACCCGCATCGGCGATTGGAAAGAGATCCACCACCATCACTCCGACGAGAAGCTCCAGAAACAGGGCGCCCGCTGCATGGATTGCGGCGTGCCGTTCTGCCACACGGGCAAGCTCATCGGCGGGATGGCCAGCGGCTGCCCGATCAACAACCTGATCCCCGAGTGGAACGACCTCGTCTACAAGGGCCTCTGGAACGAGGCGCTCGAGCGTCTCCACAAGACCAACAACTTCCCGGAGTTCACCGGCCGCGTCTGCCCCGCCCCGTGCGAAGGCTCCTGCGTGCTCGGCATGAACAAGCCGGCCGTCACGATCAAGAACATCGAAGTCTCGATCGTCGACAAGGGCTGGGACAACGGCTGGATCATCCCCCGCGCCCCGACCAAGCGCACCGGCAAGAAGGTCGCCGTCATCGGTTCCGGCCCCGCCGGCCTCTCCGCCGCCGCGCAGCTCAACTACGCCGGCCATAACGTCACCGTCTTCGAACGCTCCGACCGTCCGGGCGGCCTCCTCATGTACGGTATCCCGAACATGAAGCTCGATAAGAACGAGGTCGTGCTCCGCCGCATCAAGCTCCTCGAAGCCGAAGGCGTCACCTTCAAGTGCGGCGTCAACGTCGGCGTCGACATCTCGCCCGAGCAGCTCCGCAAGGACTTCGACGCGGTCATCCTCACCGTCGGCGCGACCAAGGGCCGCGACCTTCCCCTCCCCGGCCGCGAGGCCAAGGGCATCCACCTCGCGATGGAGTTCCTCGCCGCCAACACGAAGAACCTCCTGGACGGCAAGTCCCCCGACGCGTCCTTCACCGCCAAGGGCAAGGACGTCGTCATCATCGGCGGCGGCGACACCGGCACCGACTGCGTGGGCACCTCGCTCCGCCACGGCTGCAAGTCCGTCGTCCAGCTCGAGATCATGGCCAAGTCCCCGCTCACCCGCGCCAAGGACAACCCGTGGCCGGAATGGCCGAAGACCTACAAGGTCGACTACGGTCAGGAAGAAGCCGCTGCCAAGTTCGGCTCCGACCCGCGCGTCTACCTCACCACCGCCACGAAGTTCGTCGCCGACGAACAGGGTAACCTCAAGGAAGTCCACACCGTCGAAGTCGAATGGAAGAAGAATGATAAGGGCGTCTTCGGCCCTCAACCGATCGCCGGCACCGAGAAGGTGCGTCCGGCTCAGATTGTCCTGCTCGCCATGGGCTTCATGGGTCCGGAACAGCCGCTGATCGAAGCCTTCGGCCTCGAACGCGACGCCCGCTCCAACGTCAAGGCCGAGCACGAGAAGTACGTGACCAACGTCCCTGGCGTCTTCGCCGCCGGCGATTGCCGTCGCGGCCAGTCGCTCGTCGTCTGGGCCTTCAACGAAGGCCGCGGCGTCGCGCGCGAGTGCGACAAGTTCCTGATGGGCCGGACCGAGCTCCCGTAAGTCTCGCGACAGTCCGTTCCACGAAGCCCGACTCCTCGGAGTCGGGCTTCTTCGTGTCGGGACGGTGACGGAAGGCGTCATGCCACCGACACGCGGCCGCGCGGAATCGTCACACGACGTGAGCAGTCATAGGTAAAATATGGCAGCCGCGTGGCGAAGTTCCGCCACTTCACACGCCTGTCACTATTTATAATATCAACCGCCACGATGACGGAAAATTCCGTCACCTCGCCGACGAATACACTTAACCCACGGAAATGATTACGAAAGTGCAACGCCCGTCACACTGGAGAAATTCTCCTGCGTGCGCAAACCATCCTCGATCGCCTGGCTCCTGGCCGCCGCACGCCTGATCGGTTCAAATCCCCTCCCCCGCACCGCGCTGATCGCCGGCGCCGCCCTCGCCGCGACGGCGCTGCCGCAGGAAGCCAATGCCGCAAATCTGTATTGGGATACCTCTACCTCCGCGGGGCTAGGTGGCAGCTCCACATGGGGATCCACTTTCACCACCGATTCGAACGGAGCGAGCGCCCTTCAAGCCGCTGCGACTACTGATACACTGAACTTTCAGGGAACAGCCGGCGTTATTACAATTACTGCCAGTCAAACTGCCGCTGCTTTAAATTTTCTCACAACAGGCTACACTATAACTCCCGACGCCTCGACTCGCACTATTACTGGCCCAGTCTCAATCACTGGTACTTTGAACATAGGAGGCTCGGCCTCAACCGCAAATACCACTGTCGCCTTTGCATCAAACGTAACAGGTGGGGCCCTCAACTTAATCGGAGCACAAACCACAGGCAACCTTTCAAGAATAAACCTAGCTGCTTCTGGGATAGTCATATCCTCAAACATAACTGTCGGCGTAAGTACCTCCGCAGGTGCCGCCATTGCCTCGTCCTCGGGCACCAACAGCCTATCTGGTACCATCACCAATAATTCAACTGGTCCTTTATACTTAGGTGGCACATCGGGCAATACTCTTACCCTCCTCAGCACTGCTGTTATTAGCGGCACATCAACAGCGGGGATTATATTCGCAGCAGGGTCTA
This sequence comes from Verrucomicrobiota bacterium, assembly GCA_009924535.1. Classification (GTDB taxonomy): domain Bacteria; phylum Verrucomicrobiota; class Verrucomicrobiia; order Opitutales; family UBA953; genus UBA953. The sequence continues at coordinate 1,808 of RFRI01000091.1, read as the reverse complement.
GCGGAGGAAACGGTTCACTTTATATTCAGTCTGCAAACAACTACACAGGTCCAACTTCTTTTAACGCCGGATCAGCGACCGTTAGTATCCTGAAGATCGGCATCAACAATGCCTTGCCAGTAACTACGGCCCTTCAAATGGGGTATTCGGGAACAAACGGAGGGATTTTAGACCTTAACGGATTCAATCAAGAAGTTGCGTCCGCCACCTTAGTATCCGCCACCGGTGTTGGAAGCATAACTAACAATGGAGCCTCTGGAACCACCAGCACCCTGACAGTTAGCGGCTCAACCAGCCCGTCAGCTGGTATGGGCTTAGCTATTACCAACGGAACAAACGGAGGCATTATTGCTCTGACACGCTCCGGTACGGGCACTTTGACCCTCTCGGGCTCTGTCGCCAATACCTATACAGGGCTCACAACCGTATCTGGAGGTGAGCTCGACCTCAGCAAGACAGCCGGAATCGCAGTCCCTGGCAATCTGACAGTGTCAGGTGGAATTGCCAAACTTCTGGCATCTTCCCAGATAGCAACTTCTTCGAGTTTAATCGTAAGTTCAGGAACTTTCGACCTCCAATCATTCACACAAACTCTCGCCGGAGTTCAGATTACCGGAGGAACAATTACCAGCACGACTGGCATCCTAACCAGCACCGGCGCCTTCGATGTCCAGAGTGGCACTATCAGCGGCATACTCGCCGGTTCAGTCGGCCTCAACAAGACCACGTCCGGAATAGCCACCCTCTCTGGTGCCAACACTTATTCGGGGACGACCACCGTCTCCGCCGGCGAACTCAACCTCAGTAAGACCGGTGGGCAATCCATCGCCGGCAACCTGACGGTCTCGGGCGGTATCGCCAAGCTCATGCAGGCCGCCCAGATCGCCACCGGGAAAAACCTCGTGGTCAGCTCGGGCACTTTCGATCTCCAGAGCTTTACTCAGACGTTAGCTGGCGTCCAGATCACGGGAGGCAACATCACGGGGACCGGCACCCTGACCAGCACGACCGCCTTTGACGTGCAATCCGGCACGGTGAGCGCAATCCTCGCAGGAACAGCCGGCCTCACCAAGTCCAACTCTGGCACCGTGACTCTTTCGGGTGCCAACACCCTGACTGGAGTGGTCACTATCAGCGGTGGGATACTCAGCGTCGGATCGATCGGTAATGGCGGCGTGGCGGGCAATCTCGGCGCGGCGACCAACGCGGCAGCGAACCTGGTCCTGAACGGAGGTACGCTACAGTTCACGGGCACGGGCACGACCTCTTCCGACCGCAACTTCACGCTGGGCACCTCCGGAGGCACGATCGATGCCGCGGCCGCTTCGGGTACTTTCACGCTTACGGGTAGCGCTACACTCTCGGGCTCAAATACCGCCCGGACGCTGACGTTGACCTCCTCCTCCGGGGCCCTTGCCGGCGTCTTCTCGGGCACCCTGGGCGACAATGGCACCGGAGCCAACTCCTTGACAAAGACGGGAAGCAATACCTGGACCCTCTCGGGGGCCAATACCTATACGGGAGTGACCACCGTCTCCGCCGGCGAACTCGACCTTTACAATACGAGCGGTCAGTCTCTCGCCGGCAATCTGGCGATTTCCGGGGGCACAGCCAAGCTCCTCCGGGGCTCCCAGATCGCTACAGGAAAATCCCTCGTGGTCAGTAGCACGGGCACCTTCGATCTCCAGAGCTTCACCCAAACCCTAGCTGGTGTCCAGATCACGGGTGGTACGATCACCGGCACCACCGGCGTCCTCACCAGCACGGCTGCCTTCGACGTCCAAGCCGGCACGGTCAGCGCGATTCTC
>RFRI01000010.1 GCA_009924535.1 Verrucomicrobiota bacterium | reverse complement strand
TGCTCCTTGGCGAGGAAGGGGTCGGCGTCACGTTGCGCCTTGCGGACTTTCTCGACGGTCTCCGTGGTCAGCTGGCGTAGCTTGGCGACTTCTTCGGAGGCGGACTTCAGGGTGCGCGCATCGGCGAGCCAGGGGCGGATCTCCTCGGAGAGCAGTTCCTCGGCGATCTCCCGGGCTTTCTTGGCGACATGTTCGCGGGCGCGGTCCAGATCGCCGCGCAGGCGCGCCACTTCGGCTTCTTCCGCGGTCAGCTTGGCCTGGAGCGCCACGATGTTCGCGTCGAGGCCGGCGGCCTGCTTGGTGGCTTCCTGCGCTTGGCGGGCGGCGTCCTCGCGGGCCTTGCGGATCTCGGCGTCCTTCGCCTCCAACTCGTTGGCATGCTGGCGTCGGATCTGACGGCCTTCGTTCTCGCGGGCCGCTTTGCCTTGGGAAAGTTCCTGGAGCAGCCGTCGCACGGTCTTGCCCGCGGAGTCGAGGGCGTCGACGGAGTCGAGCGGCTCTTTCTCCGCCGCGCCTCCGAGTTTCGCGAGGGCCGCCTTCCACGCCTTCGTGTCCGGCTTGCCGCTCTGCGCCTTGGCGTTGGCCAGGAGACGGGGCAGGAGGTCGGCGGGCAGGGCGGCGTCCTTCTGTTCAGCCTGGTTATTCCAAAGGACGCAGAGCAGGGCGGCGCGCGGGCCGCCGATCGCGGCCGCGAGTTCGTCCAGGTTTTCGAGCAGCTTCGCTTTGTCGCACTTCAGGACCTCGGCATACCAAGCCAGATGCTCCGCCACGGCGTCGGCATCCTGGGCGAGATGCGCGAGGCGTTTCTTGAACAGCCATTTGGCGTCGCGCAGGAAAGGTTTGCGATGGATGTAGCCGCCGGGGATCTGCTTCGCGAGGGCGAGCAAGGGGCCTTCGGCGACATGCTCGAGGTCCATCACGAACTGTTCGGAGAGGATCTTCCGATGCGGATCGACCGCCTCGTTCTTGTAGGAAAATTGACCCATGCCATCACCATACCCGCGGGCTGGCACGGGGCAAGGTCGTGGCAGCCCGGCGGGGTGGATTTCTTGCTTCGGACTCGCCAGCGGGGAGGGAAGGGGGTTCGTTCGGGCCTGCCTGATGCGTTCTCCCGCCTCCATCGTCATCCCCCTCTGTTCAGCCGTGGGCTACACCTTCGCCGCGATGGCCCTTAAGCGGGCCATGGATGGCGGCCACCCCTGGCGGGTCCTGTTCATCGTGAACCTGATCGGCGCCGTCCTGTTCCAGACCTGGCTCCTGCATGGCGGCGAACCTTTCACGACGACCAACGTCACCCATGCGGTCTTGGCCGGCACCGCTTTCTTCATCGGCCAGGTCTTCACCTTCGTCGCGATCAGCCGGGGCGACATTTCCATCGCGACGCCGGTGCTCGGCACGAAGGTGATCTTCGTGGCCTTGCTGGTCTGCCTGGCCGGCGGCGAATTGGACAAGAAGCTGTGGGTGGCCACGTTCCTGACGACGCTGGCCCTGGCCTTGCTGGGCGGGGAGTGGCGCGCCAACCGCGAACGTCTGCTCGTGAGCGTCGTGTTCGCGTTCCTCGCCTCGGTCGCCTTCGCGGCCACGGACGTGATGCAGCAGCATTGGGTGCCGGCGTTCGGCTTCGGCCATTTCGGGCCGGTGATGTTCCTCACGGTCGGGGCGCTATCGTTCACGCTCATCCCGTTCTTCTCCGCGCCGCTGCGGCAGATGCCGCGTCCCATGGTCGTCTGGGCTTTCGGCGGCGGCACCTTGCTGACCATCCAGGCGATGGGCATCGCCTACTGCATCGCCGTCTACCACGAGGTCACGGTCACCAACGTCCTTTATAACACCCGCGGGCTTTGGAGCGTCGCGTTGGTCTGGGTCGTCGGGCATTGGTTCGCCAACGCGGAGAAGCACGTGGGCCGAGGTATCATGACCCGCCGCTTGCTCGGAGCCTTGATCCTGCTGGCCGCGGTCTACCTCAGTCTCGCCTGATCAGAGGTCGGCGTTATCGATCAGACGCGTCGCGCCTAGGTGGCAGGCGATCGCGATGGCGCAGCGGAGTCCTGCTATCGACGTGACCGGGGCCATCGTCTCGAGGTCGACGACTTCACAGTATTGAGGCTTCAGGGCTGGTTGCGCGGTCAGCACGGCTTGCGCCGCGTCCCGGAGGCGCGCGGCGTCGGTGACGCCGGCTTGGGCCAAGGCTTTCGCCGCGGCCATGGCGGCGGGGATGGCCGTCGCCTGCGTCATCTGTTCGGCCGAAAGGTAGCGGTTGCGAGAGCTCATCGCGACGCCGTTGGGCTCACGGATGGTCTCATGCGCGATGATGCGAACAGGGATGTGCAGGTCGCGGACCATACGGCGGATGACGGCGAGCTGTTGGAGGTCCTTGCGGCCGAAGACGGCCAGGTCCGCCTGCGCGGCGTTGAAGAGCATCGCGACCACGGTCGCCACGCCGCGGAAATGGCCGGGGCGGAATTCGCCGCAGAGCTTGGCGGAGACCCCTTCGACGTCGACCCAGGTCGAGGCCCCATCCGGATAGAAGTCGGCGGCGGTCGGCGCGAAGATCAGGCTGGCGCCCGCGGCTTCGCAGCCGCGGCGATCATCCTCGAACGTGCGTGGGTATTTGGAGAAATCCTCGTTGGGGCCGAACTGGGTCGGGTTGACGAAGATCGAGACCACCACGAAGGCCGCCTCTTCTTTGGCCCGGCGGATCAGGCTGAGGTGACCCTCGTGCAGGCAGCCCATCGTGGGCACGAAGCCGATGGCCTGGCCGGCCTGACGGGCCCGGGCGACCGCGGCGCGCAATTCGGGGATGGTGTGGACGACCTCCATGCCGCCAACCTAGGCGGCGCCCGCGAAGGCGCAAGGCGCAGTTGTATGCGGGCTCCCTGCCTGTCGTTTTGTTCATAGGTGGGCCCTATTCCTTTCTTGGCAGTCGGGGAGGCGTCTCCAATGTCAGAACCCTCCCTCCTATAAGTCATGTCGCACTTCCCTAATGTCCCGGTCATCGAGTTCGAAGGATCGAAGTCCAAGAACCCGTTCGCCTTCAAGCACTACAACCCGGACGAGAAGATCGGCGGGAAGAAGATGAAGGACCATATGCGCTTCGCCGCGGCCTACTGGCACGTGATGCGCAACAGCCTCTCCGACCCGTTCGGCGCCGGCACCGCCCTGATGCCTTGGGATGACGGCTCCGACTCCCTCGACAACGCCCTCCGCCGCGTCCCGGTCTTCTTCGAGTTCCTCCAGAAGTGCCAGATCGACTTCTACTGCTTCCACGACCGCGACATCGCCCCCGAAGGCAAGACCCTCGCCGAGACGCATGCGAACCTCGCCCGCGTCACCCAGGAGCTGAAGGGCTTCCAGAAGGGCACCGGCAAGAAGCTCCTCTGGGGCACCGCCTGTCTCTTCTCCCACCCGCGCTACGCGCAGGGCGCCGGCACCTCGCCTAACGCCGACGTGTTCGCGTACGGCGCCAGCCAGGTCCGTCACGCGCTCGAGGCCACCAAGGCCCTCGGCGGCGAAGGTTATGTCTTCTGGGGCGGCCGCGAAGGCTACGCCACGCTGATCAACACCGACATGAAGCGCGAACTCGACCACCTCGCCGCGCTCCTGCACCTCGCCGTCGATCACGCGAAGAAGATCGGCTTCAAGGGTCAGTTCCTCATCGAGCCCAAGCCGCGCGAACCCTCGACCCACCAGTACGACTCCGATGCCGCCGCCTGCCTCAACTTCCTCCGCGAATACGGCCTGCTGAAGCACTTCAAGCTGAACCTCGAGACCAACCACGCCACGCTCGCCGGCCATACGATGGAGCATGAGATGGAAGTCGCGATGGGCTCGGACGCCCTCGGCTCGGTCGACGCCAACCGCGGCGACACGCTCCTCGGCTGGGACACCGACCAGTTCCCGACCGACCTCTACCTCACGACGAACATCATGCTGCGCATCCTCAAGATGGGCGGCTTCACCAAGGGTGGCCTCAACTTCGACGCCAAGCGTCGTCGCGAATCACACGAGCCGGTCGACCTCTTCCACGCCCACATCGGCGGCATGGACGCCTTCGCCCGCGGCCTCAAGATCGCCCACGCCATCATCCAGGACGGCAAGATGGATAAGTTCGTCGCGAACCGCTACGCCTCCTGGGACAGCGGCATCGGCAAGAAGGTCGAGTCCGGCAAGGTCACCCTCGCTCAGCTCGACGCCTACGCCCAGGGCATCAAGGCGCCGACGCTCGCGTCCGGCCGCCAGGAGATGCTCGAGAACCTGATCAACGAGTACATTCGCTGAGGCCATGGCGATCGTCCTGGGTCTTGACCTGTCCACGCAGAGCGCGACGGCGCTCGTGCTGGATACGGCGAAAGGCACGACGGTCGCCCGCGCCCGCGCGGCGTTCGGCGCCGACTTCCCCGACCGCGGACATCCGGAAGGATTCCTCCGCGGAGGGCAGGGCGGCGAAGTGCACGCCGATCCGCTCCTCTGGCTCGACGGCCTCGAGCTCGCGCTCGACCGTCTCGCCAAGCTGACCGACCTCTCGCAGGTCGACGCCGTCTCGGTCTCCGGCCAGCAGCACGGTAGCGTCTACCTCGCCGCCGGCTACGAGGCCGCGCTGGCCGATGGTAATCGCGCCACCCCGCTGTCCGCCAAGGTCTCCCCGGTCCTCTCTCGTCGCTCTTCGCCGATCTGGATGGACTCGTCCACCGCGGCCGAATGCGCCGAGATCGCCGCCGCCCTCGGCGGCGATCAGGCCGTCTGCGATCTCACCGGCTCCGTCGCCACGCAGCGTTTCACCGGTCCGCAGATCCGCCGCTTCGCCAAGCTCGAGCCCGCCGCCTGGGCGAAGACCAAGCGCGTGCATCTGGTCTCTTCCTTCTTCGCCTCGGTGCTCGCCGGGAAGGACGCCGCGATCGACACCGGTGACGGCGCCGGCATGAACCTCATGGACATCCGGAAGGGTGACTGGGCTCCCGCTGCGCTCGCTGCGACCGCGCCCGATCTCGCCGCCAAGCTTCCGCCCGTCCGCCCCGGTTCGACCGTGGCCGGCGGCATCTCCGCCTACTTCGTCGCCCGCCACGGCTTCTCGCCGAAGTGTCAGGTCGTCATCGGCACCGGTGACAATCCTTCCAGCCTCGTCGGCATGGGCGCGTCCAAGCCCGGCAAGGTCGTCATCAGCCTCGGTACGAGCGACACCCTCTTCGCCGCGATCGAAGGTATCCGCACCGACTCCGCGGGCCTCGGCCACGCGTTCGGCAATCCGATGGGCGGTAGCATGAGCCTCGTCTGCGTGCGCAACGGTTCGCTCGCCCGCGAGGCCATCCGTCGCGAATGCGGACACGCCGATTGGGCTGCTTTCTCCGCCGCCGTCGACTCTACTCCGGCTGCGGTCTCCGCCGTGCTCCCGATGGAAGAGCCCGAGATCACGCCGCGCCGTCCGGCCGGTCGCATCGCGCTCGGCGCGCCCGCCTCCCAGGCGACGCTCCCTCGCGCCGCCGTCGAAGGCCAGGCTCTCAGCCTCCGCTATCATAGCCGTTGGGTCGGCACCCCGACCACGCAGCTGCTCCTGACGGGCGGTGCTTCCGAGAACCCTTCCGTCGCCAAGATCTTCGCCGACGTCTTCGGCGCCCCGGTCCTCCGCCTAGCCGTCTCCGACTCCGCCGCCTTGGGCGCCGCGCTTCGCGCCGCCGAGGGTGCCTGCGGCGCTAAGATGGCTGATTTGGAGCCGGTTTTCTGCGCCCCGGCCCCGGGTATCGTCCAGCCGAACCCGTCCCTCCGGGCGGCCTACGACAAACTGGAGGCCGAACTCGGCCAATCGCTGTCGCGGAAGGCATAAATTGGGGTCTGTGAGCATTGCCCACTTGAACAAAGCGGGGTGATTGGCTGACATAGGGGACTCACCCCTACGCACCATGTCACAGCGCCCTGTTACCCTCTTCACCGGCCAGTGGGCCGACCTCAAGATCGCCGACCTGCTCCCTAAGGTCAAAGCCATGGGCTACGAAGGCGTCGAGCTCGCCTGTTGGGGCGACCACTTCGATGTCGTCCGCGCCGTCAACGAGCCCGGCTACGTCGAATCCCTCTGGAAGCTTCTCGCGCAGCACGACCTCGGCTGCTGGGCGATCTCCGCGCACCTCGTCGGCCAGGCCACCTGCGACAACATCGACGAACGCCACCAGTGCATCCTGCCTGCCCACGTCTGGGGCGACGGTAATCCGGAAGGCGTGCGCCAGCGCGCCTGCGCCGAGATGGCCCTGACCGCCCAGGCCGCCCGCAAATTCTTCGACGCCGGCAAGGCGTACATGGCGAACAAGCCGAAGGGTTCCGGCAAGACCGTCGTCAACGGCTTCACCGGCTCCTCCATCTGGCACGCGATCTACGCCTTCCCGCCCACCAACCAGGCTTACCTGCAGAGGGGTTACGACGATTTCGCCAAGCGCTGGAAGCCGATCCTCGAGGTCTTCGAGAAGAACGACGTCTACTTCGGCCTCGAAGTGCACCCCACCGAGATCGCCTTCGACATCGCCTCCGCCCAGCGCGCGCTCGACGCCGTCGGCAACCACAAGCGCTTCGGCTTCAACTATGACCCCAGCCACCTCGGCTACCAGGGCGTCGACTACGTGAAGTTCATCCGCACGTTCGGCAAGCAGATCCACCACGCCCACATGAAGGACGTCTGGTGGGGTCACGGCGACGGCACCGTCGGCGTATTCGGCGGCCATACCGATTTCTGCGACCCTCGTCGCGCTTGGGATTTCCGCTCCGTCGGCCGCGGCGACATCAAGTTCGAGGACGTCATCGTCGCCCTCAATGACGTCGGCTATGCCGGCCCGCTCTCCGTCGAGTGGGAAGACGGCCGCATGGACCGCTTCTTCGGCGCCGCCGAATCGGCCGCCTACGTCAAGAAACTCTCCTTCCCGACCAACAAGGTCGCGTTCGACGCGGCCTTCGACAAGTCGGCCCAGGGCAAGTAATCACCCCTTATCCATATCGATATCATGGCCACCAAAGTAGGCGTCATCGGGGCGGGCGGCATGCTCCAGTACCACGCCGCCGGCTTCAAGCAGGCGGGCGCGGAAATCGTCGCTGTCGCGGATCCCGCGCCGGGCGCCGCCCAGAAGGCCGCGACCAAGTGGGGCATCCCGCATGCCTACGAGTCCGTCGACGCCATGCTCGCGGCCCACAAGGAGCTCGACGCCGTCAGCGTCATCGTTCCGAACAAGTTCCACGCCGCGCTCGCCATCCAGTGCCTCAACGCCGGCAAGCACGTGTTCTGCGAGAAGCCACCGGCGCTCAGCGCCCCGGAAGTCCTTGAGATCATCGCCGCTTCCAAAAAGTCGGGTAAGCACGTGATGTTCAACTTCAACAACCGCGCCCGTCCCGAGTCCCAGGCGATGATCAAGTACGTCGAGCAGGGCCAGGTCGGGAAGATCAACTCCGCGCAGGCGAAGTGGATCCGCCGCACCGGCATCCCGGGCTTCGGCGGTTGGTTCACCACCAAGGAGCTCTCCGGCGGCGGCCCGCTCATCGACCTGCTGCACATGGTCGACCTCGCGATGTATTTCATGGGTTACCCCGAGCCGGCGCACGTCCTCGGCCAGACCTTCAACGACTTCATCGAAGACAAGTCCTTCAAGGGTCCGTGGGGTATCCCCGACCGCGTCGGCGGCGTCACCGACGTCGAGAATGCCGCGCATGGCTTCGTCACCTTCAAGACCGGCCAGGTGCTGACCCTGCAGGTCTCCTGGGCCGAGATGATCAAGCGCGAGGAAGTCTCCGTCGTGTTCCAAGGCACCAAGGCCGGCGGCAAGGTCGAGCGCCTCTTCGGCATCGACGGCCTCGACAACACCGCGATCGATACCTGCGAGCTCTACGTCCAGGAAAACGGCAACAGCGTGAACCGCTCCATCGTCACCCCCGCGTGCGAGGACATGGGTCGCATCGCTTCCGCCGCGAACTTCATCGAGGCCATCGAAGGCCGTGCGAAGCCGCTGAACACCCCTGAACAGGCCTATCGCCTGATGCAGGTCATCGACGCCATCTACGCTTCGGCGAAGTCCGGCAAACCCGTCTCCCTCTGATCAACACTCCTATGGCATCCCTTAATCGTAAACTTCGCATGGGCATGGTCGGCGGCGGCCGCGGCGCCTTCATCGGCGGCGTGCATCGCATGGCCGCGGCCCTCGACGGCAAGATCGAGCTCGTCGCCGGCGCCTTCTCCTCGGACCCCGAGAAGTCCCGCCTCTCCGGCCAGGACCTTTGCCTCGATCCCGCCCGCGTGTACGCTTCGTACGCCGAGATGGCCAAGGCCGAGGCCAAGCGCCCGCTCGGCGACCGTATCGACTTCGTGTCGATCGTCGCGCGCAACGACCTCCACTATCCCGTGGCTAAGGCCTTCCTCGAGGCCGGCATCCACGTGATCTGCGAGAAGCCCCTCGCGTTCTCCCTCGCCGAAGCGAAGAAGCTCAAGGCCGTCGTCAAGAAGAGCGGCCTGGTCTTCGCCTTGCTGCATAACTACACCGGCTACCCGATGGTCAAGGAAGCCCGCGATTTCGTGGCCGCCGGCAAACTCGGTAAGATCAACAAGGTCCTCGTCGAATACCCGCAGGGATACGCCATCGGTGCCCTGCAGTCCGGTAAGATCCAGAAGATCGCCAACTGGCGCATGGACCCGAACTGCTCGGGCGTCTCGAACTGCGTCGGCGATATCGGCACGCACGCCGAGAACCTCGTCCAGTACGTCACCGGCCTGGAGATCGCGGAGATCGCCGCCGATCTCAGCACGTACATCCCGGGACGCCTGCTGGATGACGATGCCAACATGCTCGTCCGCTACAAGGGCGGCGCCAAGGGCGTCCTGCATGCCTCGCAGATCTCCACCGGCGACGAGAACAACCTCAACATCCGCGTCTACGGCACCCTGGCTTCCCTCGAGTGGCACCAGGAGCATCCGAATGAGCTGATCGTGAAGTACCTCGACCAGCCCCGCCAGACGCACCGCCGCGGCAACTCCTACAACGGCGCCGCCTGCAAGAAGTACACCCGTACGCCGTTCGGCCACCCCGAAGCCTTCATCGAAGCGTTCGCGAACATCTATCGCGCCGCCGCGGAAGCCATCACCGACCGCCTCGAAGGCCGCAAGGCCCCGAAGGAAGGTTACGACTTCCCGTCGATCGATGACGGCGTCACCGGCATGGCCTTCATCGAGGCCGCGGTGAAGTCCTCCAAGGGCAACGCCCGCTGGACCAAGCTCGCCGACTGAGGCGCGCGTCAGTCCGTCACGAAGGCCCCGGCTCCCGGGGCCTTCTTATTTATTGAGCCACCAGATGCTCGCGTTGAGCACGGTGGCGAAGCCGACCCAGAGCAGGTGAGGGATCTGCAGAAGGGCGTAGCCGCGGTGCTGCGGCCAAAGCTGGCGGACCCAGAGGACGAGCAACGTCAGGTAGGCGAAGATGTCGATGAGCGCGAGGCCGGGCTGGTGTAGTCCGAAGAAGAGCAGGGACCAGAGCGCGTTCACGAGGAGGATGATGAAGAAGGTCCGGCGGGCCGGACGATCGGCCCATGCTGCGCTAGCCGAACAGCCAATCCATACGTAGAGCGTCGACCACATTGGTCCGAAGATCCAGCTAGGCGGATTGAAGGGAGGCTTGGTGAGGCCGGCATACCAGCCCTTGATCTCGGGCATCGTGGCGGCGGAGCCTAGTCCGCCGACGGCGAGGCAGAGGGCGATCAGGCCGATGAGCCGCCAAGGGAATCCCGGGTTGCACCTTTCGCGCCGCTCGCGGGTCAGGTCTTCAAGGCTGGGTTCCATGGAGGCATTTTCGTCTTCCGGCCGAGGATGGCAAGGCCACGGGCGGAGTCCGCTTGCCATCGGCCGTTTTGCCCCTCTTTTTAAGGCCTTATCACCATGTCCGACTCTTACATCCAGCAGCTCTTCGCCGAACGCATCGGCGGCGTCAATTACGGCAAGTCCACCGCCATCTATAAGTTCGAGAAGATCAAGCGCGCCAAGGCCGCCGCCAAGAAGGCGAAGCCGGACGTCGCCCTGATCGACCTCGGCGTCGGCGAGCCCGATGAGATGGCTTTCCCGATGGTGGTGAAGGCGCTCCAGAACGAAGCCGCCAAGCCCGAGAACCGCGGCTACGCCGACAACGGGGGCGCGGACTTCAAGCAGGCCGCCGCCCGCTATATGCAGAACCTTTTCGGCGTGACCGTCGACGCGGACACCGAAGTCCTCCACTCCATCGGCTCCAAGGCCGCGCTCTCGATCCTCCCGGGCTGCCTGATCAATCCCGGTGACTACGTGCTCATGACCGTCCCGGGTTACCCGGTCTTCGGCACCCACGCCAAGTACTATGGCGGCCTCGTCCACAACCTGAAGCTCACCGCCGAGAACAACTTCCTGCCGGACCTGAAGTCCATCCCGGCCGACATCCTGGCCAAGGCCAAGGTGCTCGTCCTCAACTACCCGAACAACCCGACCGGCGCCGTCGCCACCCGCAAGTTCTTCGAGGAAGTCGTCGCGTTCGCCAAACAGCACAACCTCGTCGTCATCCAGGACGCCGCCTACGGTTCGCTCCACTTCGGCGCCGAGCAGGTCTCGATCCTGCAGGTCCCGGGCGCGAAGGACGTGGCCCTCGAGCTGCACTCGCTCTCCAAGAGCCACAACATGACCGGCTGGCGCATCGGCTTCGTCGCCGGCAACGCGCTGCTCGTCCGCGCCTACGGCGACGTGAAGGATAATTCCGACTCCGGCCAGTTCCTCGGCATCCAGAAGGCCGGCGCCGCCGGTCTCGACGAGGTCTCCATCCCGAAGGCCATCGCCGCCAAGTATTCGCGTCGCATGGACAAGCTGGTCGGGGTGCTCGCCCAGCTCGGCTTCCAGGTCCGCAAGCCGGGCGCCGGTTTCTTCCTCTACATGCCCGCCCCGAAGTCCGCCACCGGCCCGTCCGGCACGGTGAGCTTCGAATCCGGCGAAGCTTTCTCGCAGTGGATGATCACCGAGCACCTCATCTCCACCGTGCCGTGGGATGATTGCGGTTCGTTCGTCCGCTTCTCCGTGACCTTCGTTTCCGACAAGGGTGAAGCCGGCGAAGGCGAAGTCATCGCCGAGGTCGAACGTCGTCTCTCGGCTTGGAAATTCAGCTTCTGAAGGCCTTTTTGAGCTCCCCTTCCTTGTCGGATTGACAGGGGAGGGGGGCTTTGTCCTTCTGAACGTCCAGTTAATTGGCCTGATAGCTCAGTTGGTAGAGCAGACGCCTGAAGAGCGTCGTGTCGTTGGTTCGATTCCGACTCAGGCCACCATTTAACGCCAGCCCATCCGCTTCAACCCGGGTGGGCTGGTCCTTTTGGTGCCTCAGCGATTGAAGATCAGGCGCCAGACCGAGAAGTCCTTACCTCGGTCGACCGGCTCGTTCGGCGGCGTTTCCCAGCCGCTGGCCATGAGAGTCAGCCGGCGCGATTCTTCCCGGCTCTTATCCTTCTTCGTGGTCTTCTCGATCCACTCCGCGCGCACGACTCCGAAGGGTGTCGTCTCGGAGCGCCAGACGGTGCCTTTGAATTCGATGGTCTGCTTCGGGACGATGGGCGGATCGGTCACCGTGCTGGCGAGCATCTTCATCCGTTCGCAGACGAAGGGTTTGCCGCCGGCTTCGATGGTTTCCTGCGCGGGCGTGTCTGTGGTGAGCTCGCTGGTGTAAGTGAGGTTAGCCCACTTCGAGATCCAGGCGATGTCCTCGCGGGTCATGTGGTAGGCGCCTTTGACGGGATTGGAGAAGACGATCTCCTGCGAGTTCTCGATGAGCCGGCCGGCGCGTTGGCGGTCCATGTCCGCGCTCAGGAGGAGGCGGAGCGGAGCTTGCTCGCGGGAGCCAAGCCAGCCGACCGGCTCGACGGTGAACCAGACGTGAGGCTTGCCGCCGACGTCCAGGCCGGAGCGGATCGAGAGGCTGAGTTCGGATTTCGAGACGACCTTGCCGTCGCGGATCGTCTCATGCTGATAGCGAGCCCAGGTGCCCGGCTTCGGCAGTTTCTCCGCGAAAATCTGCCACTGCGCCGGAGAGGAGATGGCGCCCGCGAGGAGCAGGAGAAGGGCGGCAAGGCGGCGCATGGGCCGATTAATGGGCATTTATGGGCCTTTTGGCGAGCCTCGACCCGCTTAGGGCTCCTTTGCCTTTGACTCTCCAAGCCTCCGCCCTTGGAGTCAGGGCCTTCGTCATGGAATCCCTGGCACAGTCTTCGACCTCCCTCCGCTCCGCGGCCGGTCGTGCCATCATTCCGGCGATTATTACCATCATCGGGCTCTAAGCCCGCTGAACGGAACGCCCGACGGGCGACTCCCCGTTCCGCGGCGCCCGGAACGGCCCCCTCCCTTTACACCTCTTTCCCACCCACACCACCATGGCACGCTCCATCGAAATCTATGACACCACCCTCCGCGACGGCTCGCAGGGGCAGGGCATTCATTTCTCCGTCGATGACAAGCTGCGCATCGCCGCCGAGCTCGAACGCTTCGGCATGACCTACATCGAAGGCGGCTGGCCGGGTTCCAATCCTCGCGACGTCGAGTTCTTCGCCCGCGCCAAGAAGATCAAGTTCAAGCACGCCAAGCTGGCGGCCTTCGGCTCGACCCGCCGCAAGGGCGTCCGCGCCTCCGAAGACGCCCAGGTCCGCGGTCTCCTCGAGGTCGACACCCCGGTGGTGACCATCTACGGCAAGACGTCCGCTCTCCACGTCCGCGAAGTGCTCCGCTGCTCGCCCGAGGAGAATCTCGAGATGATCCGCGACACGGTCGCCTTCCTGAAGTCCCATCGCCGCGAAGTCGTCTATGACTGCGAGCACGCCATCGACGGCTGGAAGGAAGATCCGGCTTACGCCATCGCTTCCATGCTCGCCGCCGTCGAAGGCGGCGCCGACCGCATCGTCCTTTGCGACACGAACGGCGGATCCCTGCCGGCCGAAGTCGCCGCGGCCACCCGCGCCGCCCTCGCCGCGCTTAAGAAGACCCCCGTCGGCATCCACACGCACGACGACGCCGGCCTCGGCCTCGCCAACGCCCTCGCCTCGCTCGAAGCCGGCGCCTCGCACGTCCAAGGCACCGTCAATGGGATCGGTGAGCGCACCGGTAACTGTGACCTCACCGCGGTCATCCCTTGCGCCCAGCTGAAGTTCGGCTGGAAGTGCGTCTCCTCGACCTCGCTCAAGGGGCTCGCCGGCCTTTCCCGCTTCGTCGACGGCGTCGCCAACCTCGCCCCCGATCCGCGTCGCCCGTGGGTCGGCACCGCGGCCTTTGCCCACAAGGGCGGCACGCACGTCGACGCCGTCCGCAAGTTCTCCGCCGCCTACGAGCACATCGATCCGACCGTCGTCGGCAACGAGCGTACCGTGCTCGTCAGCGACCAGTCCGGCCGCAGTAACATCGTCCTCAAGGCGAAGTCCCTCGGCATCGACCTCGACCGCGACAATCCCGCCACGGCCACCGCCCTCGACGAACTGAAGAAGCTCGAGCACGGCGGTTGGAGCTTCGAGGACGCGGAAGCCTCGCTCGCCCTCCTGCTTCGCCGTCATATCGGCAAGAGCAAGGCCGCGCCTTTCGAAGTCGCCTCCTATCACGTCACCGCGCGCGGTGCCAAGGGCTCGGCTTACTGCGAAGCCGTGGTGCGCATCAGCATCGCCGGCAAGGAGACCCTCACCGTGGCCGAAGGCGACGGACCGGTCCACGCCCTCGACCAGGCCCTGCGTTCCGCTCTCGTGAAGTCCTTCCCCAAACTCGCGAAGGTCAGCCTCGTGGACTACAAGGTCCGCATCCTCGGCGGGGCCGACGGCACCGCGGCCAAGACGCGCGTCGTCATCCGCTCGTCCGACGGCAAGGCCTCCTGGGGTACGGTCGGTGTCAGCGAAAACCTCGTCGAAGCCTCCCTGCAGGCGATCGTCGACGGCTACGCTTTCGCGTTGTCCTGAGCAGCTGGTTGACGCGTTGACTGCCTTCAAGGGCGGGGT
>RFRI01000090.1 GCA_009924535.1 Verrucomicrobiota bacterium | reverse complement strand
CGAAGAAGCCAAGGCCATGGCCGCGAGCGGCGCCTGCTCCGGCGCCGAATGCGCCCAGCGCCTCCGCGTCGCCGAGATCGACCTGCGTAGCTCCGCTTACTACGAAGCGTGTCGCGAACTCGCCTTCGAGATGACGAAGTGGTCGCTCACGCTTCCCGAGTGGCAGCGCTTCCTCGTCTGCTCCGGCGGCGGACCCGGCATCATGGAAGCCGCCAATCGCGGCGCGCACGAAGCCGGCGGCCGCTCGGTCGGACTCGGCATCGCCCTGCCCTTCGAACAGGAACATAATCCCTACATCACGCCGGAGCTCGACCTGGAGTTCCACTACTTCTTCGTCCGCAAATATTGGTTCCTTTATCTCGCCAAGGCCCTCGTGGCCTTCCCCGGCGGCTTCGGCACGATGGACGAGCTCTTCGAGATGCTCACGCTGATCCAGACGAAGAAGACCAAGAAGCAGTTCCCCGTGCTGCTCTTCGGTTCCGCCTTCTGGAAGGATACCATCAACTTCGAAGCCTTCCAGGAATGGGGCATGGTATCACCCGAAGACCGCGACCTTTACATCCATGTGGACTCCGTGAAGGAAGCGCGCGACATGCTGATCGAGATCATCACGGAGCGCTACCTGAAGCCCGACAGCGAAGCGAATGACTGAAGCCATCGGCATCGCCCTGACGACCCTGCCCTCGCGCGACGACGCCGACCGCCTCGCCGCGGATGCGGTGGCCGCCGGGCTCGCCGCCTGCGCGCAAGTCGACGGACCGATCCGCTCCCACTTCACCTGGGAAGGCAAGGTCGAGAGCGAGGACGAGTTCCGCGTGACCTTCAAATACGCCGCGACCAAAGGCGCCGATCTCGAAGCCTGGGTCCACGCCCGCCACCCTTACGCCGTCCCGCAGTGGCTCGCCTTCGTGGCTGACCATGCCTCGCCCGGCTATCGGGCGTGGGTGCTCGGCGTCCGCTGACTCCATGGACCTGACCGCCGTCAAAGCCCTCCTCTACTGCGCCCTCGGCCTGTTCGTGCTCGTCGCCTGGGCACGCGAACGCCGCAAGCGCACGCTAAACGGCGAGCCGGAGAATTTCTGGCCGGGCACGACCTACGCTCCGACGGGCGCCTATTTCGTCGCCGCCGCCGGCGCCATCCTGATCACCATCGCCGAAGCCGCCGTCGAGAAACGCGCCGGTCTCACCGAACTGCAGGACCACCTGCCCGCGATCTTCATCTTCCAACTCCTCGGCGCCTCCGTCGTCGAGGAGATGCTCTTCCGCGGCTTCGTCGCGCCGGGCGAACTCGTCGGCCGCAAGCTGCTCGCGCTGATGATCGTGGGCTCGTTGGTCTTCGCGCTCATCCATAACTTCGACCTCAGCGAGCCCGAGGGCCGGGTGAACGCGCTCTTCGCCTTCATCACGTCGCTCTGGCTCTACGTCGTGCGCTTCAATCCGTTGAACCCGGATCGCTCCTTGCTGCCGTGTTTTATGGCACATACCGTGCGTAATCTGGCGGTGTTCGGAATTAAAGGAGCCCAAGGCTTCATAAGCTGGTGATTTGACGAGGGTGGGCGGGCAAATCCGTTGCAACCCCTTTGGTCCTTTGCTGTCTTGAAGAGACCCCATGGACCCCCTTGAACAAGGTAACCGTCGTGATTTCCTGAAGCTCAGCGCGCTCGCAGGAATCGGCTTCGGTCTGGGCACGGTTGCCTCCGCCGAAGCCAAGCCGGATCCGGCGCAGCTGAAACGTCTGGCCGCCGCGGAAATCGGCGCACCTCGCCCGCGCCCCGCCGGCAATAAGCCTGTCTGGAACCTGACCACCAAGCCCACGGAGAAGGTCCGCGTCGGCATCATCGGACTCAATCGCGGTTCGGCGCATGTCGCCTCCGTGGCCGCCACGCCGTTCGCCGAAGTCGTCGCGGTCTGCGACATCCTCGACGATCGCGCGAAGGCGCAGGCCGAAGCGGTCCGCAAGAAGACCGGCAAGACGCCGGCCATCTACAGCGGCGACGAGAACGTCTGGGAGAAGATGGTCGCCCGCGACGATATCGACGTCGTCTACGTAGCCACGCCCTGGGAATGGCATAAGCCGATGGCCATCCGCTCCATGGAGCTCGGCAAGCATGCGTTCGTCGAAGTGAACTGCGGCCTGACGGTCGATGAGTGCTGGGATATCGTGGACGCCTCCGAGAAGCACCAACGCCACTGCCCGATCCTCGAGAACTGCTGCTACGGCGAAGAAGAACTCTTCGTCCTCAACCTCGCCCGCCAAGGCTTCTTCGGCGACCTCAAGCACGGCGAATGCGGTTACATCCACGACCAGCGGGTCAGCGGCTCCGGCCCGAAGTCGTACACCTTCCTGGACGCCCAGCGCGAATGGCGTCGTAACTATTCCACGCTGCTTCAGGGCAACGTGTATCCCACGCACGGCCTCGGCACGATCTCCCAGTACATGGGCATCGGCCGCGGCGACGCCTTCAAGTACGCCGTGTCCGTCTCTTCGCCTGAGTTCGGTCTTTCGCAGCTGCGCGAGCGCGTGAAGCCGGAGCGCGACCGCTCCAAGGACCAGAAGTTCGTCTGCGGTGATATGAACACGTCGATCATTAAGACCGAACTTGGCCGCACCATCGTCATCCAGCACGATAACACCAGCCCGCGCCCCTACTCGCGAGGCAACCTGCTCAGCGGATCCCTCGCCACCTTCGCCGGCTACCCGAATCGCCTGGCCATCGACGCCGACAACGCCAGCCCGCTGCTCGACCCGAAGGAAAAACGGAATAGCCACTCTTGGACCTACGAAGGCGATAAGCTAAAGCAGTTCATGCAGGCGAACATGCACCCCCTCCTCAAGAAGCTGATGGTCGAAGCCAAGAAGGTCGGCGGCCACGGCGGCATGGACCATGTGATGAGCTATCGCTTCCTCGATTGCGTCCGCCAAGGCATCACGCCTGACCTCACCGTCTACGACGCCGCTTCCTGGTCCGCCCTCCTCGACCTCTCCGACCGTTCGGTGCGTGACGGCAGCGTTCCCGTCGCCTACCCCGATTTCACCCGCGGCGGCTGGAAGACCATCAAGCCCCTCGGCATCGTCTCGTAAGCGAACTGCCAGCGACAAACCAGACCCGGCCGCACGGCCGGGTCTTTTGTTTGCGGGTTGCCTGACGAGAGACGGCGGGAAAGACTGCAGGCATGGGCTCTCCCGCCGCACTCGCGACCTGGACCGCCGGACTTATCACCCGATCGGGCGAAGAGACCGAGCGGGCCGCCGAGGCGTTCGCGGCCCTGCTGCCGCCGGATACGGTCCTGGCGCTCGAGGGCGACCTCGGCGCGGGCAAGACCACCTTCGTGCGCGGCCTGGTCCGCGGCCTGGGCGTCACGGGCGACATCACCAGCCCGTCTTTCGCCCTGCTCAACGTCTATGAGGGCCAGCGGCAGGTCTTTCACGTCGACGCCTATCGGCTGACGCGCCCGGAAGCCTTCGATGACCTCCTGATCTGGGATCTGGCGCAGTCGCCTTGGAACGTGGTCGTGGAATGGCCGGAGAAAGTCGCGGCGCGGCTCCCCTCGGCAAGGTGGCAAATGAAAACCGCCATCCTGGCGGATGGCGGTCATCGGTTTCAACTGACCCTCGCGGGCTAGCTTACTTGTCGAAGCGCTTGCGCTCGTTTTCCGTGAGGTAACGCTTGCGCATGCGGATGAAGTTCGGGGTGATCTCGACCATCTCGTCGGACTCGATGTATTCGAGGCAGGCCTCGAGGGACATCTGGCGCATCGGCTTGATCTTGGCCGCGTCGTCGGAACCGGAAGCACGCACGTTCGAGAGCTTCTTGTTGATGACGAGGTTGATCTCGAGGTCGTTGTCCTTGCAATGCTCGCCCACGATCTGGCCCTGGTAGATCTCGTCGGTCGGCTTCACGAAGAAGTCACCGCGGTCGTACAGTCGGTCGAGGGAGTAGGCCGTGACGGCGCCTCCTTCTCCACCGATCATCACGCCGGCGGCGCGGTGAGGGGCTTCTCCGCGGACCGGCTCATAACCCAGGAGATTGTGGTACATGACGGCTTCGCCACGGGTGGTGGTGAGCATCAGGGTGCGCAGACCGAAGAGGGCGCGGGAAGGAACCTTGAATTCCATGTGGATCCAGCCGCTGGTGCCGGCCTTGGCGTCCATGGAGCGGAGTTCGCCACGACGACCGAGGACGAGGGACATCACGTCGCTCTGGGAGGCTTCGGGGCAATCGACCGCGAGGGTTTCGACGGGCTCGCACTCGACGCCATCGATCTGCTTCATGATCACGGTGGGCTTGCCCACGGAGAGTTCGTAACCTTCGCGGCGCATCGTTTCGATGAGCACGCCGAGGTGCATCAGGCCGCGCCCAGAGACCTTCCAGGAGTCAGCACCGACTTCGCGGTCGACGCGTAGGGCGACGTTCTTCTCAAGTTCCTTGATGAGGCGTTCGCCGACCTGACGGCCGGTGACGAACTTGCCGTCGCGGCCGGCGAAGGGCGAATCATTGACGCGGAAGGCCATGGTCACGGTCGGCTCGTCGACGCTGACGGGCGGCATCGGACGGGGGTCCTCGATGTCGGTGATGGTCGCGCCGATTTCGACGTGGTCGAGGCCGATGACGGCGCAGATGTCGCCGGCGGAGACTTCCTGGGCCTTGACGCGGCCGAGGGCTTCGAAGACTTCGACTTCGAGCACGCGCTGCTTGTGCTGCTCACCGGCGCGGGTGACCATCATGACCGGCATGCCGGGGGCGATCTTACCGGCGGTGACGCGACCGACGGCGATACGACCGACGTAGTCGGAGTAAAGCATGGCGGTCACCATGATCTGGAGAGGATTGGCGAGGGCCTCGGCGCGGGACTTGAAACCGGCGGCGGCGCCGCGGGAGGAACCTTCGGCGTAGGGCTCAGGGATCTTGTCGACGATGGTATAGAAGAGGTCCATCAGGTCCTTCGGGCGATGGCCTTCCACGGTCTTGGCGCGGTCGAGGGTACCCCAGCCTTCGCGGCCGGAAGCGTAGACGATCGGGAAATCGAGGGCGGACTCCGGCGCGTCGAGGGCGACGAGCAAGTCGAAGACTTCGTCGACGACGGCGTCCGGACGGGCGGAAGCCTTGTCGATCTTGTTGATGACGACGATGGGCTTGAGGCCGAGCGCGAGCGCCTTGGAGAGCACGAAGCGCGTCTGGGGCATCGGGCCTTCGAAGGAGTCGACGACGAGGAGGCAACCGTCGGCCATGTTGAGCACGCGTTCGACTTCGCCGCCGAAGTCGGCGTGGCCCGGGGTGTCGATGAGGTTGATCTTATATTCCTTCTGGTCGCGAGGGTCGGTCCACTTGATCGCGCAGTTCTTGGCGGTGATCGTGATGCCGCGTTCGCGCTCGAGATCGCCCGAGTCCATGATCAAGCCGTGCTGGCCGCCGGCGAGCTTGTCGAGGTCCTCGGCACGGAACATGCCGGACTGGTAGAGAAGTCGGTCGGTCAGGGTCGTTTTGCCATGGTCGACGTGAGCAATGACTGCGATGTTACGGAGATTCATCTGTAAAGGCCTTACGCATAGGAAAACAGGCCCTTGTGCAAGGGGAATAAGCCACTGTTACCCAATTATTGCGGGATTCTGGGCACTACGCGGGGGGTGGCCGCCTTAGGCCAGCCCGTCGCGCTCCAAAAGGGCCTCCGGATCGAGGTCCCGGCCCATGAAATCCCGGAAGAGTTTCTCGGCCGGCTCGGAGTTGCCCTTGGCCAGGACTTTGGCCCGGAGCTCCCGCCCCACCTTGGGGTTCAGCACCCCCTCCTTGCGGAAGCGGGTGAAGGCGTCGGCCTCGAGGGCTTCGGCCCATTTGTAAGAATAATAGCCGGCGGCGTACCCCGTGGCGTCCGAGAACAGGTGGTTGAACCGACGGGCCATGGCCGGGCCCCGGCGGGTGGTCCGGGCCTGCCAGTCGGCGAAGTCCTCGTTCCAATGGGAGTCCAGGTCGCGGCCGCGAAGCTCCTCGGCGCGGATATGCAGGTCGAGGTCGAGCTTGGAGAAGGCGAGCTGGCGCATGCAGGTCGAAGCAGCGCGGAAATTGGCGGCGGCGTCGAGCTTGGCGAGCAGGTCGGACGGCAGGGGGGCGCCGGTCTCGTGGTGGCGGGCGAAGACGGCGAGGGATTCTTCCTCCCAGCACCAGTTCTCGAGGATCTGCGAAGGGAGCTCGACGAAGTCCCAGGCGACGCGGACGCCGGAGAGGGATTCGACCTCGACCTCGCTCAGGAGGT
>RFRI01000089.1 GCA_009924535.1 Verrucomicrobiota bacterium | reverse complement strand
GGCCAAAAGCCTGCTCAAGGAGCGCCTGGCCGGCCGCCTCCTGCGCATGCGCAGTGCGGCCGAGCTGGGCTTTCTGGACGCTATCTCGGCGATGGTATCATCGCCTGAACAGCCGCAGGCTGAGCCCTGGGCCGAGCTCAATGAGATCCGTGACGATGTCCGTAAGGAGGTCGTTCGCCTCCGCGTGGTCGAACCTCGGCAGACACCTTTGCCTTACAAGGTCTTCGGGTCGGAAGGCATCGAGGAGAGCGCGCACAATCAGATGGCCAAAGTCATGAGCCTTGGACCGGTTGTCTCTGGGGCGCTTATGCCCGATGCTCATCTCGGCTTTGGTATGCCGATCGGTGGCGTCGCCGCCACGGAAGGAGCGGTCATGCCCTTCGCGGTCGGTGTCGACATTGGTTGCCGCATGCACCTCACCGTCTTCACGGAATCGGCTTCCAGTATCACCGCCCTGCGTGAAAGGCTCAAGACCTCCCTGCTGAATGGCACCTACTTCGGGAGAAGCCTGAGTGAAGCCCCTTTGTCGGAGCATCCTCTACTTGATGATTTGCGTTTTAAGCGCATCGAAAAGTTCTGCCGTTCGAGGGGTACGCGTGAGTGGGCCGCGAAGCAGTTCGGAAGTTCGGGTGGAGGTAATCACTTCGTCGAATTCGGTGAACTCGTGTTGACTGAGCAGACCGACGGCATCCCCGCAGGTCGTTGGCTCGCTTTACTCAGTCATTCCGGATCTCGTGCTCTGGGCTTCCGCGTCGCTAACTTCTTTACAGAGCTGGCCGGCAAGATGAACAAGCTACCGAAGGAATATGAGGAACTCGCCTGGCTTAACATGGATACCGAGGAAGGTCAGGCCTACTGGGATGCGATGGAATTGGCAGGGGATTATTCGGCAGCCAACCATCACGTCATCCATGATACGGTTATTCGCTTGGCAGGGCTTACCCCTGTCCGTGCGATCAGTAACCATCACAACTACGCCTGGAAGGAGACTCATGGAGGCAAGGAGCTCTATGTTCATCGTAAAGGAGCAACGCCAGCTGCGCCCGGGGTCTTAGGCATCATTCCCGGATCGATGGCTACGCCTGGATTCCTCGTGCGTGGCAAAGGGGGAGCCGATTCGTTGAGCTCAGCATCACATGGCGCCGGTCGTCGCATGTCGCGTCGTGATGCGTTCAAATCCATAACTGAAGCGCAACGAGATCAGGAGTTACTGGCCGGAAGCGTCGAATTACTCGGTGGCGGAATAGATGAGGCGCCAGGGGCCTATAAGGACATCCGGTCCGTCATGGCCGCGCAGTCCGATCTCGTCGACATCCTCGCCGAATTCCATCCGCGTATCGTTCGCATGGCGGGCCGTGACGAGGTCGACCGTCAGGAAGGCAGCTAAGTTTTGATCGGTCCAGCGGCCTCCAGTAATCAACTAGCGTTGATACATACTATCCGCGCAATGAATCAGTTGTCGCCACGTCTGTCGTTTTCACGGGGGCTGGGCGGCGATGCTCGATAACCCAGGCAGGTGTGGGGCCTTCACCGCGGTTGGAGGCGTCCTTCCTGTGGGTCGCCCCAGTGAGCGCTTCGATGACGGCTTCGAGTTTCGGCCAGAGGCCAATGAACTCCAGGGTCGGGTTCAGTAGGTTGGTGAGCGGGCAGTAGTAGGTGTTCTTCGGGTCGGTGTGGTGTAGTGCGTGCTGCCGAGGGGTCTGGAGAATCCAGCAGTCCTGCAGAAACGAGACGACCCGGCCGTTCTCGGCCCGCGTCTGGTGCGACCATTTATGAACCTGGTTGGCGTTGATGCTCAAGAGAACGAAGAGCCAGACATGCCAGGTGAGCACGCCGGCCCAGGCGGCCCCGCCAATCATCAGTACGCCGATGAGCAACAGGTCCCAGGAGCTCTGCCACCAGGTCAGCTTGGTGAAGAAGCGCGGATAATGATGATGGACGATGTTCGGCCTGATCACCAGCGGGCCGAGTACCGGGGTGTCCTCGGTGCCATAGGCGTCTTCCAGCCAATGAAAGACGCCGGCCAGGAAATCAGCCAGCAGGATGACGCCGAGGGCTTGGAGGAGGATCAGCAGGTTATGCATGGCGTGTTTATCGCCGTCTATTTTACCTCCTCCGGGCCCCGACCGTTAATCGATATTCTTGATATGACCTATCACGTCGGGGATAAAGGGCGTTGCTAGCCCCTTTTATGGCGTGAAGATGACTTCACCCCGATGAACGTCCATCACCTCGAGCTATTCTATTACGTGGCCAAACACGGGGGAATCAGCGCGGCGGTCCGGCACATCCCTTACGGTATCCAGCAGCCAGCCGTCAGCGGGCAGATAGCGGCCCTCGAGTCCAACCTCGGCGTGCGGCTCTTCGAGCGGTCGCCGTTCCGCCTGACGGCCGCGGGCCGGAAGCTCTACACCCAGATCGTGGCCTTCTTCTCAGGGCTGGACGGACTCGAGGGTCAGTTACGCGAAGCCGATCGGCCCGAGCTGCGCCTCGGCGCCTCGGAGCTCGTCTTGCGCCTGCACATCTCGACCGTCACCCAGCGCCTACGGGCGCGCCACCCGAAGTTGCTGCTCAGCCTGACGCCCGGGTACCAGATGCAGTTCGAGACGTGGTTGCGCGATGGCGTCATCGACCTCGCGATCGTGCCGATTGAGGCGAAGACCAAAGGACGGCAGAGCCAGTTGCGCCTCGCCCGCGTCCCGCTCGTCCTGCTCGTGCCCAAGTCGTCGCCGCACCGAAGCGTAGCCGACCTTTGGAAGCAGAAGAAGCTGCGTGAACCGCTGGTCGCTTTGCCGCCCGCTTCCAGCGTCACGCGCAGATTCTTGCGCGACCTCCGCGCGAAGGGCGTCGTCTGGAACCAGACCGTCGAGGTCAGTTCGATGGAGATGGTCACCAGTTACGTCGCCAATGGCGAAGGCTACGGCATCAACCTCGCCATCCCTGAAGCCATCGAGCATCCGGAAGTACGGGCTTTGCCGCTCGAAGGTTTCGCCCCCATGGATATCGGACTGCGCTGGACGTGCGAACTCACGCCACTGGTGCGCGACGCTATCGGCGAATTCCAACGCTACACGCGCGAGACCTGGCCGGACTGGGTACTCGAAGACGTCTTACCCGAGCCCAGGAAGCCTGGCCGACGGAAGCAGGCCTGACTCAGCGTTTTGCGAGGACTTGCGTGATCGCCACACAGGCGAGCGCGGCGTTCTCGGCGCGGAGGACGGTCGGACCGAGCACCACAGGCATGAAGCCCGCGGTGCGCGCGGCGGCGTATTCTTCAGAGGTCAGGTCGCCTTCGGGTCCGATGAGCCAAGTGACCTTCGAGGCTTTCGTGAAATCCAGGTGAGCGACCGCTTCGGCGTCGAACTCCAATGAGCCAGTGAGGCGCAGTTCGCCTTCGACGGCGGCGGGTAGGCGTTCGATCCATTCGCGGAAGCGCATCGGCGCGGCGATTTCGGCGCGCCAGGGATGGCCGGATTGCTTGCAGGCCTCGACGGCCTGTTGCTGCCAGCGTTCACGGCGGGTGCGGGCACGGTCGGCATCGAGCTTCAGTTCGCAGCGCGCGGTTTCGAGCGGGATGATGCCGGCGGCGCCGGCTTCGCAGCAGGAACGGACCAGGTCATCCATCGTGCCACCCTTCGGCATGCCTTGGGCGACGTAAATCGCGGGAGTGAGCGGGTCGGCTACTCGGGCGCGGACCACTTCGACCATCGCGGCGTCGCCGTCGGCGGAAGCGAGCTTGCCTTCGACGACCAAGCCTTCGCCGTCGAGGAGCACGACCGCGTCGCCGCGGCGGGCGCGCAGGCTGCGGACCACGTGGGCGGATTCGTCGGCCGAAAGCTTCACAAAGGCACCGGGCTTGCAGGCCGGGGCTTGTTCGTGATCGATCCAGACGCGGAGAGGGCTCATCAGGCGAGGGCGACCGGGCGGTCGTAGGAAGGGTCCCAGTCTTTCCACACCGGTTCGTAGCCGTGGGCACGGAGCATCGCGGCGACTTCGTCGGGCGAGCGGTCGTCTTCGATCGCGAACTGCTCGAGGGAGGCCTCGCGGCCTTCGGCGTAGCCGCCGGGATTCGTGTGCGAGCCCGCGCTCATCGCCGTCACGCCCACGCGGCACGCGTGGTCGCGGAACTTGCGGCTCTCGCGGGTGCTCAGCGTCAGCTCGACCTCGGAGCTCAGCAGGCGGAAGGCGCAGATCGCTTGGACCAGATCGCGGTCGGTCATCTCGACCTTCGGTTGTAGTTCGCCTTCGTGCGGACGGATACGCGGGAAGGAGACGCTGTAGCGGCTCTGCCAGTGCTTGCGTTCGAGCCAGCGGAGGTGGAGGGCCGTGAAGAAACATTCCGCGCGCCAATCTTCGAGGCCGAAGAGCGCGCCGAGGCCGATCTTATGGACGCCCGCGGCGCCGACGCGGTCAGGCGCGTCGAGGCGATAGGCGAAGTCGGACTTTCGGCCCTTCGGGTGGTGGACGTTATAAGTCTCGCGATGATAAGTCTCTTGATAGACCAGCACTGCGTTCAGGCCGTGCTTGCGGAGCACGGCGTATTCCGCGGTCTCCATCGGTTGCACTTCCATCGAGAGCGACGAGAAGTGCGGGCGCAGCAGATCGAGGGCCTGGACGAAGTAGGGGACCTCCACCTTATTGGACTCGCCGGTCAGGATGAGCAGGTGGTCGAAGCCCAACTTCTTGAGCGCGCCCGCTTCACGGAGAATCTCGCCCGGATTGAGCGTACGGCGCGGGACCTTGTTGCCCGCCGAGAAGCCGCAGTAGGTGCAGACGTTCTGGCACTCGTTGGAGAGGTAGGCCGGCGCGAAGAGCTGCATCGTGCGTCCGTAGCGGCGGAGCGTGCGCTCGTGGCTCAGGCGGGCCATCCGTTCCAGATGGGGCGCGGCGGCCGGCGAGATCAGCGCCTTGAAATCCTCGAGGTCGGCCGAGTCGGCTTCGGCGCGGGCGAGCGCGCGGAGCACGTCGGCGTCGGTCTTAGCCGCGACGGACCCCAGGACATCGTCCCAGGGATGGGCGGCATGGACTTCGGCGAACGACATCGGCCCGTCACTGTGGGCCAAAAACCGAGCAGGGCAAGGGTGGGCGCGCGCTCAGAGCGTCGCGGCGTAGCCAGCGGCGTCGAGCAGGGCGGCGAGCTCGGCCGGATTCTTCACCTTCACCTTGATCATCCAGGCGCCGCCGTAGGGTTCGCGGTTCACCAGGTCGGGGGAATTGTTCAGGTCCGAGTTCGCTTCGAGGATTTCGCAGGAGACCGGGCTGTAGAGGTCCGAGGCCGCCTTGACCGATTCCACCGTGCCGAAGACGTCGCCATGATTGAAGGACGCACCGACCTTCGGGAGGTCGACGAACGTCACGTCGCCGAGGGCGGCCTGAGCGTGGTCGGTGATGCCGATGACCGCGGTGCCGTCGGCGGCCACCTTGATCCATTCGTGGTCCTTGGTGTAATGGAGGTCGGCAGGGACGTTGCTCATGGCTTCTGGGTAAAGGCGGCGGGGATTATTTCAACCCTTCACTTCACGAACGGCTCGACCGAGACGCGAAGCGGGATGCGGTTGCCGCGGATGTCGACGGTCAGCGAGGCGGAGGCCGCATGGCCGGCGGCGACAAGGGCCGTGCCGATCGGCTTGCCCAGCACCGGGGACTGCGTGCCCGAGAGTACTTCGCCGACGGGCGTCTCACCGGAGAACACCACCGCGCCTTGGCGGGCGATGCGGCGGTCATCGAGCGAGAAGAGCACCACCGAGGAGGATGGTCCGCCTTGGGCCTGGCGGTGGAGCGCTTCGCGGCCGATGAATTCCGGTTTCGCGAACTTCACCGTCCAGCCGAGGCCGGCCTGGATGGGTGAGATACGTTCCGAGATCTCGTGTCCGTAGAGCGGGTAGTTCGCTTCGAGGCGGAGCGAGTCGCGGGCGCCGAGGCCGGCGGGGACGAGTCCGTGCGGCTTGCCGGCGGCGAGGAGCGCGCGGGCGACCTTTTCGGCGGAGGCGGCGGGCAGGTAGAGCTCGAAGCCCGGCGAGCCCGTGTAGCCCGTGCGAGAGATGAGGCAGCCGGCGACGCCGGCCACTTCGCCGAACACGAAGCCAAAGCGCTTGATCGCGGCGAGCGGCGTCGACGTGACCAAGGCGAGGATCTGTTCCGCGAGCGGGCCTTGGAGCGCGAGCTGGGCCCAGGCCGCGCATTCGTCGAGCACTTCGACTTGATGGGAGCCGACGTGGGCGCGCATCCAAGCGATATCCTTCGGCGCGTTCGAGGCGTTGAGGCAGATCAGGAATTCATCTTCCGCGAGGCGGTAGACGATCAGGTCGTCGACGCAG
>RFRI01000088.1 GCA_009924535.1 Verrucomicrobiota bacterium | reverse complement strand
AGCTCGGTGCCGTCCATCTGCAGCGGCAGGATGTTATGCTTCTCGGCCTGCTCGCGGCTGATGAGCTTGAGGATGTCGTCGGTCGGCGAGACCTGGGCGACGTCCACGACCTCCATGTCGAACTCCTGGCTGAGGGCGGCCGTGATCTTGGCCCAGGCGACCTTGTTGGTCTCGACCAGCTTGGCGAGGGCGAGGGTGTCGGCGTTCTGGCCGTCCGGGACGGGCTCGATGGCGGCACGGGCCTCTGTCACGTCGGCAGGGGACACCAGTCCCTTGTCCTGAATGAATTGGATGACGTAGTCGTCGGCGGTCGTCACAGTGGGGAAATCCGGAGCGGAAGATGGGGGTAGGGAGATTGTTCCTCAGAGAGGTGAACAATGGGGAAACGCACCCTAAATCGGGGCACCTTGCCCGCAACCGCAAATTAACCAAAGATGCGCCGATTCAGGCGACCTTAAGGCGGCTGACGAGCGCCGCGACCTGCTCGCGGAGAAACGCCAGGTCTCCGTCGTTCCACAGGACGACATCAGACCGCTTAACCTTCTCCGAGAGAGGCATTTGTGACGCGACACGGCGTGAAACCTCCTCGTCGGTCAGGCCCTTTTTAAGCAAACGTGACCGTCGCGCCTCTTCGGAACACGCGACACACACAATCGATGCAAAACCATCGGTCAGATTCTTTTCGAAAAGGAGCGGGATTTCGACCACATGATGTCGCTTGGCATCTAAGATGGCCAGCTGACGAAGGCGGGCTACCTCCGGGTGCGTCAACCCTTCGAGAAAAGCCAGTTCCGCCGGGTCGGCGAAAACTTTTGCCGCAATCCATCGGCGATCTGGCCGACCATCCTTAGCCAGGCAGGCGTCACCCCAACGGGCCTGCAGCTGACTGACGCATCCGGCGGACTCCAAGACCTGATGGGCCAGCTGGTCGGCGTCGACGACATTGAATCCGAACTCCGCAAAGCAGGCGGCCGCCGCGGACTTGCCGCAACCGATACCGCCCGTGAGTCCGATGACCATGCCCTACCCTACCTTCCCGGCCCGCCGAGGGCAAACCTCAAGCGGGGCTGGGTGAGGACTGGAGGCCCGGGCCGGCGTCGGCCGCAGGGCTGGAGGCAGGCTGAACGACTTCAGTCGCCGGAGCAGGCGCGACGACCGGTCCGGCAATCGCCGTCTGGATAGA
This sequence comes from Verrucomicrobiota bacterium, assembly GCA_009924535.1. GTDB lineage: Bacteria > Verrucomicrobiota > Verrucomicrobiia > Opitutales > UBA953 > UBA953. Next base: position 5,148 of record RFRI01000088.1, on the reverse strand, counting down.
GCCCGTCTTGAGGATTTCCATGACATGGACGCCGTCGAGAGTCTCGTACTGCAGGAGCGCCTCGGCGATCTTGCGATGGGCTTCGGCATTGTCGGCGATGAGCTTCTCGGCGCGGGCGTACTGTTCCTGCACGATGGTGGAGATGGCCTCATCGATGCGGCGGGCGGTGGCATCGCTGTGGTTCTGGGTGCGCGAGATCTCGCGGCCCAGGAAGACGGTGTCGGAATTCTCGCCGAAGGCGATCGGTCCGAGGTCGCTCATGCCCCAATCGCAGACCATCTGGCGGGCGAAGCGGGTGGCCTGCTTGATGTCGCTGGAGGCGCCGTTGGAAATCTCGCCGGAAATGACCTTCTCGCCGATGCGGCCGGCCATCGCCATGCAGATGTAATCGAGGAGACGCTTGCGGGAATAACCAAGGATCTCCTTGGTCGGCATGAGCATCGCCATGCCGAGGGCACGACCGCGCGGAATGATGGTGACCTTGTGGAGCGGCAACGCGCCGTCGTCGATGAGCGCCTGGACCACGGCGTGACCGGCCTCATGATAGGCCGTGTTCTTCAGGTCGGCCTCGTCCATCACCTTCTTGCGCTCGCGACCGTAGGCGATCTTGTCGCGGGCTTCCTCGATGTCGGACATCTCGACCTTCTCTCGGTTGCGACGGCCCGCGTGGAGCGCGCCTTCGTTGAGGAGATTGGCGAGGTCGGCGCCGGACATGCCGGTGGTGATGCGCGCGACGCGCTGGAGGTCGACCGAGGGAGCGAGCTGGAAGCGCTTGGCATGCACGGCCAGCACGGCTTCGCGGCCACGCAGATCAGGCAGGTCGACGAAGACCTGGCGGTCGAAGCGACCAGGACGCAGCAGGGCGGAATCAAGCACGTCGGAGCGATTGGTCGCGCCGATGACGATCACGCCGGCCTGGCCGTCGAAACCATCCATCTCGACCAGCAAGGAATTGAGCGTCTGTTCGCGCTCGTCGTTACCGCCGCCGACGCCGGCGCCGCGCTGACGGCCGACCGCGTCGATCTCATCGATGAAGATGATGCACGGAGCGAGCTTGCGGGCCTGCTCGAAAGTGTCGCGCACACGGGCGGCGCCCACGCCGACGAACATCTCGACGAAATCAGAACCGCTGATGCTCAGGAAAGGCACGCCGGCCTCGCCGGCGACCGCGCGGGCGAGCAGGGTCTTGCCCGTGCCGGGAGGGCCGACCATGAGCACGCCCTTCGGGATGCTCGCGCCGATCTTGGTGAAACGCTTCGGATCCTTGAGGAAATCGACGATCTCCTTCACCTCTTCCTTGGCCTCATCGCAGCCCGCGACGTCCTTGAAGGTCGTCGACTCCTTGTCCGTGGAGTTGAGACGCGCGCGGGACTTGGCGAACTGCATCGCGCCGCGGTTGGCGTTCTTGAGGAAGCGGTACATCATGAACAGCACCACGCCCGAGACGAGGAGCGTGGGCAGGACGTTGTAGAGGAACATCGTCCAGCCGGTCTGGGCGGGGACTTCCTTGAAGGCGTCACGGGCGACCGAGGCGCGCAGCGTCTCGAATTCCTTCTCGGTCAGATGGCCGTCGGCGAAGAAGCGCGACTTTTCGTCTTCCTTGGCGCCGGCGACTTCGAGCTCGCCGGAGACGTGCACCCAGCGCTCGGACCCGGCGGTCGGGTTAGGCTGGAGCGTGAGGTTCTTGATTTTCTTCTCCTGGGCGTACGCCAGGACCTGGGTGACCTCCAGTTTCTGGACGGCGTTCCGGGAGTCGGCGCCCGGGATATTGAAAAGGGTGATGATGGCGGCCACCAGCAGCAGCCACACGAGGATCGGTTTGGCGTTCAGTCGGGGGCCGTTTTTATTATCATCCGGCTGGTCGTTTTGACTCATAGGCAGAGGCTTTAACCTAAGCAGAGACCAAGCCAAGTCAACCGGAGAGCCCCCCTGGCGGGTCCCTCCACACGAGCGAAGGACGCCGGCGGGACGCCCGGCACCCAAAGGATGCTCCCGGCCGAAAGGACGACGGGCAATGCTTCCCGTTGCTCCGCAGGGATTTTCCGATTGATGAGCAGGTCGGAGAGCTTCGCCGAGCCGGGCGAACCTAAGGGCTGATAGCGATCTCCTGCCCTCCTTCCCCTCCAAGTCAGCGTCGTCGGCGGAGCGACGACATAGACTTCGCGAGCGGGCGAAATGTCACCGCGTGACAGACTTGCCCACAGGGACGCGTCGACGTCGACGACCTCGGCGAGCAGCCCACATTCGTCATCAGCGGAACCAATCCGTAAGCGGCGCTCGGCGGAGCCGAACGAAGGGACCTCGGTCAGGACGGAAAGTTCACCGCCCTTGACGCGGACGACCACCCCGCGCACGGCGGACTGGGCCTCGTCGCCGGCGACGAGCGCAGCCGTCAGCGGCCGGAGCGACAGGGGGCTGGGATCGATGATCCCATGGCGATGCAAGAACTCGCGCAGGCATTCCTGGGCCAAAGCTTCAGGTCGCCCCTTCAGCGGGCCGACGGGCATGAGGCCAGCGGAGGAAACGACGCAGCCGAGCTCCCGCGCCCAGGTGGCCAAGGCCTCCTGGGCTTCGCCGACGATACGGGCGGAACGGGCGAAGCCTTCGGCGTACCCTAAGCCCAAGGCCGCATCCCCACCGTCGGCCAGCCAGGCGCGGACGCGGTTGCGGGCCGCGATCGGCAAGCTGTTCGAGGCGTCTTCCCGCCAAGGAATGCCCACGCCCCGCAGTTCGCCGAGCAAGGCCGACTTCGTGATACCAGCCTCGATCAGCGGCCGCCAGCGACGATGGCCGTCGCGGAATTCCTGCAAGGCACGCGGCGCGGCGAGGCCGGCCAGGCCGGCCCCACGGGCGAGCCGGAGCAGCGCGTTCTCGACGACGTCATCCAGATGATGCGCGGTGCAGAGCAGGTCGCAGCCGAGGGCCTGACGTTGGCTGGCGAAGAACGCGTCGCGAGCGGCCCGCAGCTCCGCCTCCGAAGCGGCGCCCTGACCTTCCCTGCTTCCGAGCGCGCAAGGCACGTCGAGGGCGGCGCAAAGCGCGGCGACGAAGCGGGCGTCGTCCGCCGACACCTCGCCGCGCACGCGATGATCGAAGTGCAGGACACGGAGACGAGGACGCAGGGCTTCGTCCGCCCAGAGTCCGCAAAGCAGATACACCGAGTCCGCGCCGCCCGAAACGGCGACGGCGACCGGGCCGGACGAGGTCGGCGCCGACGGCAGCCGCGGCAGCCGGGAAGCGGCCGCACGCAAGGCATCGGGAGTGGGCAGGCTCATCGGCACGCAGTCAGACTACGTCGCGCCGAAGCCCTGCCAATCCAAAGCGGACGTCAGAACGACAGCGTTTCCTTGCCGTACCAGCGACGGAGCGCTTCGGGCACACGCACGGTGCCGTCGGCCTGGAGATTGTTCTCCAGGATGGCGGCGAGGACGCGCGGCAGGCCGAGACCGGAACCGTTGAGGGTGTGGACGAACTCCGGCTTACCGTCCTTCGGGCGGAATCGTATCCCCGCGCGACGGGCCTGGAAATCGGTGAAGTTGGAGCAGCTCGAGACTTCGAGCCAGCGCTTCTGGCCGCCGGCCCAGACCTCGAGGTCATACTGCTTGCTGTGCGAGAAACCGATGTCGCCGGCGCAGATCATCAGCACGCGGTAAGGCAGGTCCAGCTTCTGGAGCAGTCGCTCGGCGTCGCCGCGCAGGAGCTCGAGTTCTTCGAAGGACTTGTCCGGATGGGTCCACTTAACGAGCTCGACCTTGTCGAACTGGTGGAGGCGGTTCAGGCCGCGCACGTGGGCGCCCCAGCTGCCGGCTTCGCGACGGAAGCAAGGCGTGTAACCGCAGCGCTTCACCGGGAGCGAGGCTTCGTCGAGGATCTCGTCGCGGAAGAAGTTCGTGACCGGCACCTCGGCCGTCGGGATCAGGTAGAAATCATCCGTCTGCGCGTGGTACATCTGGCCTTCCTTGTCGGGCAGCTGGCCAGTGGCCGTGGCGGAAGCGGCGTTGACGAGTAACGGCGCGTGGACCTCGGTGTAGCCGTTAGCGCCGGCCTCCTCGAGGAAGTATTGGATCAGCGCGCGGACGAGGCGGGCCATGTCGCCCACGTAGAAAGGGAAACCTGCGCCGGCGACCTTCACGCCGCGTTCGAAGTCAATCGCCTTGTTGAACCAGGCGATATCCCAATGCGGCTTGGCCGAGGGAGAGATCAGCTTGGCGTGGTCGCCCCACTCGAGGATGACCTTGTTGTCGGCCTCGGTGCGGCCTTCGGGCACGGAGTCGTGCGGGATGTTCGGGACGGAGAGCGCGACGGCCTTCATCTGCTCTTCGGCTTCGGAGACCTTCTTCTCGAGTTCCTTCACCTTGGCGGAGGCGGCCTTCATCTCGACGACCTTGGCCTGGAATTCCGGCGAGCCCTTCGGCATCGCGGCCATCTCCTTGTTCGCGGCGTTCTGCGCGGAACGGGCGACCTCGAACTCGGCCACCGCATGGCGGCGGGCTTCGTCGGCGGCCAGGACGGCGTCGAGGTCGACCTGGAACTTCTTCCGGGCGACGCCCTTGCGGACGAGGTCGATGTTTTCGCGAAGGAACTTGGGATCCAGCATGGGGCGACTTTGCCCAATCCCCCCGCCAGAGGGCAACGGGGAATTATCACGAGGGTCCGTCCGCCCGACCAGAGGGAAAGAAATACGTTGAGCCAAAGCCCCGAACCCTTTGCCTCGTGGACACACCATCATGACCGAAACCAAGAAAGACGCCCCTGCTCCTGCTCCCGATGCCTGGACCAAGTGGGTCGCCCTCTCCACCACCCTTCTCGCCGTGTGCGCCGCTTTCGCGACGCTCAAGGGCGGCAGCTTCTCCACGAAGACCCAGCTGGCCACGGTCAGCGCATCGAACAAGTGGGCCTACTACCAGGCCAAGAGCCTGAAAGAGACCGCCCGCGACACCGAGAGCACCATCATCAAGGTGATCGAAGCCACCACGCCGGCCCCCGAAGCCAAGGCGATCGCCCGCAAGGCCATCGACAAGGCGGACGAAGAGATCAAGCGCTACAAGGGCGAGAAAGCCGAGATCATGAAGGACGCCGTCTACCTCGACGCCGAAGCCGCTTACAGCCAGGCGCGCGGCGGTAATTTCGGCCTCGCGATCATGTTCC
>RFRI01000087.1 GCA_009924535.1 Verrucomicrobiota bacterium | reverse complement strand
TCCAGCGAGACCTCATGCCAGTCGGCGAGGCGGATGGCCTTGTCCAAGGCCTCCGCGAAAGCGGGGCGACAATCAGGGTAGATGGCGTGGTCACCACCATGCGCGCCATAGGCGACCGACGATGCCTTGAGCGACATCGCCCAAGCGGCGGCGGTCGCGATAAGGAGCATGTTACGGTTGGGGACGACGGTGGCTTTCATGCTGACCTCCTCATAGTGACCCTCGGGCACGTCGATATGGAATCCGTGAGCGCGTTGGCGCCGAAGAGGGGCGTCAGACCTCGCAGGTCAGCGATGCGGTGCGGCACCTTATAATGGGCGCAGATTTCCGCGGCGGCGACGAGTTCGCGGCGATGACGCTGACCGTAGTCGACCGAAAGCGCATGCACTTCCCTGCCCTCGGCCACCAGGTGAGCCAAGAGGACGGTGGAATCCATGCCGCCGGAGTGAATGATGACGGTACGTTGCATCAGCGGGAAAGTTGGACGCGGACAGCCCCGAGGGCGAGTCCGTTAATCGCGGACGCGCAGCTTGGCGCCCAGCTTGTCGAGGTGCGATACCGCCACGGCCTCGCCCACGCGCATGGCGGCGGACTCCTTGCGATTGCCGTCGCGCAGTCCGGAAAGGTGCAGCCAACCGTGGGCGACGTAAAGGCGCAGTTCGGTGGCCAGGGTCACGCCGTGCTCCTTGGCGGCCCGGCGGGCTTGGTCGATGTTCACGCAGATCTCGCCGGCGAAGGGTTCGCCGGGGTGTTCTTCGCCGACGAACGTGATCACGTCGGTGACCGTCGGATCGCCCAGGAACTCGTCATGCAGCTTTGCCGTCTCCTTGTCCCCGAGGAAGGCGATGGAGAGCGAACCTGCCGGGCAGCGGTAGCCCTTGAGCTTGTCGAGCGCATGCACGACGCGCTGGACGGAAATCGCGGAGACCTTGGTCTTCGGATGGCGGACGGAGATGTCGACGACGCGGCTCATACGGCGGCGAAGACGGGCCTGAGGCGCGCCCAGAGCTCGGCCAGCGCCTGCGGCAGGACCCGCGTGTCGGCGATGACCGGCATGAAGTTGTGGTCGCCGTCCCAGCGCGGCACGATATGGAAATGGAGGTGCGTCGGGATGCCCGCGCCGGCGGCCTTGCCGAGATTGAGGCCCATGTTGAAGCCGGCGGGGCTCATCACCTTCTGCAGGACGGCCTGGCAACGTACGAGCAGATCCATCATCTCGGCGCGTTCGGCCGCGGTAAGGTCCGCCAGTTCGCCGACCTCGCGATTGGGCAGTACCATCAGGTGACCGGGATTGTAAGGGGAGTTATTGAGGATGACGAAGCAGTGCGCGCCGCGATGGAGGATCAGGTTGGACTCGTCGTCATTCGCCGCGAGCAGCGCCGCGAACGGACTGCCGGCGCCGGGCTCCTTGCGGGAGCGGATGTACTGGATGCGCCAGTGCGGGTGAAGCTGTTCGGACATCGGATCAGGAGGCGTAGCCCTTAGGACGGGCGAGGTGCCAATTGCATGCCGTCAGCACGATACTGTCGAGCGTGTCGTAGCGCGGGACCCAGCCCAGTTCACGGCGGACCTTGGAGGCGTCGGCGTAAAGCGCGGGCGGATCGCCCTCGCGACGCGGGGCGAACGCATGCGGGACGGGGCGGCCAAGGATGCGGCCGACGCTGGCGATGACGTCTTTGACCGAATACGGAGTACCGGTGCCAAGATTATAGAAGTGGGCCTGCCCGGGCTGGCTGAGCTTCGGGAGCACGTCGAGATGGGCCCGGGAAAGGTCGTCGACGTGCACGTAATCGCGCAGGCAGGTGCCATCCGGCGTCGGGTAATCCGTACCGAAGACCTGGAGCGGCGGGCGGCGGCCGAGCGCGGCGGCGATCGCGAGCGGAATCAGGTGCGTCTCCGGCGAGTGGTCTTCACCGATGGCGCCGTCTGCCGAAGCACCGGCGGCATTGAAATAGCGGAAGGCCGCGAAGCTCAGGCCCTGCGAGGCGGCGAGTTCACGCAGCCGCTTTTCGACCGCGAGTTTGGTCGCGCCGTACGGGTTGATCGGGTTCTGCGGAAGATCCTCCGCCATCGGCATCTTCTCCGGGATGCCGTAGGTCGCGCACGTGCTCGAGAACACCAGCTTCTTCACGCCCTCGGCGAGCATCGCCTGCAGCAGGCCTTCGGTGCGGACTACGTTGTTCTCGTGATAGCGAGCAGGCTGCTGGACGGATTCGCCGACATTCGTGAACGCTGCGAAATCGATGACCACCTCGGCGGCGGACTCGCGCAAGGCAGCGCGGACCGCGGCCTGGTCGCCCATATCGGTGCGGAAGAGCTTCACCCCGCCCGGCACCGACTCGGCATGGCCATAGGACAGGTCGTCCAACACGGCCACCTTGTGCCCGGCGGCCAGCGCCTGCCGGACGCAATGGCTGCCGATGTAGCCGGCACCGCCCACCACGAGCACGTTCATGGCTGGCAGATAACCCCCGCCGGACGGCCTAGGCAAGCGGGATAGGGTCGGCGGACGCTCCAAAACCTTGCCAGCGCCGTCCCGAACCTCCTATCTGCACGCATTCATGGACACTTCGGAAACAAAACCCGGCAGCTACGATTTCCCCGCCTTCGAACAGAAGTGGCAGGCCGCCTGGAAAGCCAACGCCACCTTCCGCACCGAGCCGATCTCCTGCGGCAAGCCGAAGTACTACGTCCTGGACATGTTCCCCTACCCCTCCGGCGCCGGCCTGCACATCGGCCACCCCGAGGGCTACACGGCTTCGGACATCCTGGCCCGCTATAAGAAGGCCAACGGCTTCAACGTCCTCCACCCGATGGGTTGGGACGCTTTCGGCCTCCCGGCCGAGCAGCACGCGATCGCCACCGGCGAGCACCCCGCCGTCCAGACCAAGCGCAACATCGATAACTTCCGCCGCCAGCTGCAGATGCTCGGCTTCGCCATCGACTGGGACCGCGAACTCTCGACCACCGACGAAAACTACTTCCGCTGGACGCAGTGGATCTTCCTCAAGCTTTTCCGTCATGGCCTCGCGTACGTCTCCGAGAAGCCCGTCTGGTTCTGCCCCGCCCTCGGCACCGTCCTCGCCAACGAAGAAGTCCTCAACACCCCGGAAGGACCCCGTTCCGACCGCGGCAACCACCCGGTCGAACGGCGGCCGATCCGCCAGTGGGTCCTGCGTATCACCGCTTACGCCGACAAGCTCATCGAAGGCCTCGATCATGTCGATTGGCCGGACTCCACCAAGCGCCTCCAGAAAAACTGGATCGGCAAATCCGAAGGCGCCGAAGTCACCTTCAAGCTGGACGGCCATGCCGACACGCTGACCGTCTTCACCACCCGCCCGGACACCCTTTACGGCGCGACCTACATGGTCATCGCGCCCGAGCACCCGCTCATCGGCAAGCTCACCACCGCCGCCCAGAAGAGTGCGGTCGAGCAGTACGTCGCCGCGGTCCGCAACAAGACCGACCTCGAACGCACCGACCTCGCCGCCAAGAAGAAAACCGGCGTCTTCACCGGCGCGTACGCCATCAACCCTGTCAACGGCGCGAAGATCCCGGTCTGGACCGCCGACTACGTCCTCATCACCTACGGCACCGGCGCCATCATGGCCGTCCCCGCGCACGACGAACGCGACTGGGAATTCGCCAAGGAATTCAAGCTGCCGATCATCCAGGTCGTCGGCTCCAAGGAAGCGGTCGACGTCAACGAGAAGCCTTGGACCGAAGACGGCCCGATGGTGAACTCGGGTCCGTTCGACGGCCTCTCCGCCGTCGAGACGAAGAAGCTCATCACCGCCGACCTTGAATCCAAGGGCCAGGGTAAGCTCGCCGTGAACTTCAAGCTGCGCGACTGGCTCTTCTCGCGTCAGCGCTACTGGGGCGAACCCTTCCCGCTGCTCTGGGTCTCCCGCGAAGACTACGCCAAGATCCCGGCCGACTCCGAAGTGCGCGAGTTCCTGCCGAAGGAACCCGTCACCTGCCAGCTCAACGGCGTCGAAGTCTGCGCCGTCCCGCTGACCTCCAAACAGCTCCCGCTCACCCTGCCGCAGGTCAAATCCTACCAGCCCTCACCGACCGGTGATTCGCCGCTCTCGAAGGAACCTGAATGGACCGAGGTCTGGTATGACGTCGCCTCCGGCGCCACCGCCGCGCAGTCCCAGCCGCAGCCCGGTCCGCTCTGGATCAAGGCCTCGCGCGAAACCAACACGATGCCCCAGTGGGCCGGCTCCTGCTGGTACTACCTGCGCTACATCGACCCCAAGAACGCCGAGGCCCTCGCCTCCAAGGCCGACCTGGAATACTGGGGCTGCCCCGACTTCTATATCGGCGGTGCCGAGCACGCCGTGCTCCACCTCCTCTACGCCCGCTTCTGGCACCGCTTCCTTTATGAGATCGGCGTCCTGCCGACCGCCGAGCCGTTCAAGAAGCTCTTCCACCAGGGCCTCATCATGGGCGAAGACGGCGAGAAGATGTCCAAGAGCCGCGGTAACGTCGTGAACCCCGACTCCATCGTCAAGGACCACGGCGCCGACGCGCTCCGCATGTACCTGATGTTCCTCGGACCGCTCGAGGCCTCCAAGCCTTGGAACTCCGACGGCATCATCGGTATCACCCGCTTCCTCCGTCGCCTCTGGCGCCTGGCGGTCGACGAGAACACCGGCAAGGTCTCGACGAAGATCAGCGCCGACGGCGCCGAATCCGAAGAACTCGTCCGCGAACTCCACCGCACCATCCAGAAGGTCGAGAAGGACATCGAGACCCTGCAGTTCAACACCGCCATCTCGCAGATGATGATCCTGATGAACGTCGCCGAGAAGTCGCCCGCCCTGCGTCGCGCGACCGTCGAGGACTTCGTGCGCCTCGCCGCGCCGTTCGCCCCGCACGTGTGCGAGGAGATCTGGGCCCGCCTTGGCCACCAGGAGAACGTCACCGCCGCCGGCTGGCCCAAGCTCGACGCCTCCAAGCTCGTCGAGACCACCGTCGAGGTCATCTTCCAGGTCAACGGCAAGGTGCGCGCCACCGCCAAGGTCGCCAAGGACATCTCCAAGGACGCCCTGCTCGCGCTGGCCAAGGCCAACGCCGACGTACTCAAGTTCACTGAGGGTAAGCCCGTCGTGAAGGAGATCATCGTCCCGGGCAAACTGGTGAATATCGTCGTCGCCGGCTGAACCCCGCGCCACATGCAATAAAAAGGGCCCCGTCATGGGGCCCTTTTCTTTTACCGATGAGACGAGCCTCAGAGGACCGCCTTCTCGAGCTTCGGCACCAGCGCGTGATGGATGGCGAAGGCGATGACGTAGGCGAAGGCGCAGAAACTGAAGAGGATCGCGTAGCCACCCGTCGGATTAGCGTCGAGCACCGCGCCGGCGACGATCGGGAAGATCATCCCGCCGACGGAGCCAGCGAAGCCACCCATCCCCGAAACGGAGGCGACGGCGTTCTTCGAGAACGTATCGGAAACGGTAGCGTAGAGGCTGGCGGACCAGGCCTGGTGGGCCGAGGCGCCGAAGGCGATGAGGAAGACCGCTTCCCACATGCCGAGGCCACGGACGAAGAAGATCGGGAGCGAGCAGACGGCGAAGATGAGCATCGAGACCTTGCGGACCTTGACGATATCGAAGCCTGATTCGGCGAACTTCTTGACAAGCCAGCCGGCGAAGATGCTCAGGACGGTCACGATGGAATAGAGCACGACCAGCGGCTGGCTGAACATCCAACCGATGAACTCGAAAGGATGCAACAGGCTGGGCACGGCGCCGAGGTGCTTGAGGTCGAGGTGCTGCTCCTTCTTGAAGTAGTCAGGCAGCCAGATCAGGTAGAACCACCAGACCGGGTCCGTCATGAATTTGGCGACCATGTAGGCCCAGGCCTGACGGGTACCGAAGAGCTGACCCCAGGAGACCCTCTCGGTCGGCTCGCCCGCATCGTCGTCCTGGGCGGGAGGATTACGGAAAAGAGGAATCCAGAAGAAGACCCACAGGATGCCTGCGGCGCCCGCGATCACAAAAGTCGAACGCCAACCCCAGGCGGCGGCGATGGGCAGGACGACCAGGGGAGCGACGACGGAACCGATGTTCGAGCCGGAGTTGAAAAGCGCGTTCGCGAAAGCACGTTCGGCGCGGGGGAACCACTGAGCGACGGTCTTGATGGCCGCCGGGAAGTTGCCGCCTTCGCCGAGACCGAGGAAGACGCGGGCGACGCCGAACCCGAACACCGAGCCTACGAGGGCGTGGCCGGCGGCGGCGACCGACCAGAAGACGATCGAGAAAGCATAGCCGATCTTGGTACCGAAACGGTCGATGAACCAACCGAAGCCCAGCAGCCCGAGCGCATAGGCGAACTGGAAAGCCGAGTTCACGTACCCGTACTGGATATTCGTCCATCCGA
>RFRI01000086.1 GCA_009924535.1 Verrucomicrobiota bacterium | reverse complement strand
TACGGCCAGCCTGCAGGTCACCTTCCGCCTCGAGCAGTCCGATGGCACCCTGCTGGCCGCCAAGACTATCACGCAGTCCCGCCCGCTCAACGAACGCACACCGACCGCGTTCGCACAGACACAGTCCGCCAACCTCGCCTCCGTCGCCGCCGAGATCGCCAAGTTCCTGCCCAACCCTTCACCGTCGAAATGACCACGCCCTCCTCGCCTCGCCCTGACGGCTTCTCCGAAGCCACCGGTGAGATCTGCTACGACTTGCCTTCGTCCTACATCCCCCACGCCGGCACCGGCCTCCTGCACCTCCCTCGCTTCCTCGCCAAGGCCCGCAAGCACCTCAAGGGCGAGCTGCCTAAGTCCTATCAGCGCAATTTCTGCAAAGGCTTCGACCGTTTCCTCTGCATGCATCTGGGCGTCGACCCCGAACAGGTCGTCGCCTGCGTCCGTGAGACCCAGACCGATGCCGAACTGGACGCCCGCCTCAAAGCCCTCTTTCCCGCCGATCTTCGCGTCGCCGTCTGGAACCGCGAACTGGTCCAGAAAGGCATGAGCGAGATGGGCCGCGAAGCCCTCGACAGCGCCAAGCGCAAGATGGGCGCCGAACACCGCACCGATGTGATCTCCTTCGCGGACATGATCGACTTCGACGAAGGACGCATTCTGTGAATACCAACGACCCCCATCCCAACCGCCTGGTCATCCGGGGCATCGCCGCGCTGCTCGCCTGCCTCAAGCACCACCCTAAGGCGTTACGCGAGGTCGTCGCCACGGCCGCGTTCGCGCCCGAGCTGGCCGAACACGACGCCGCCTTCGCCGAACTCGGCGTCAAGACCCGCATCGTCGGACCGATGGAACTCGCCCAGACGGCCGAAGGCCCCTGTGAGGACGTCTGTGCGCTCACGATGCGTCCCGACTTCGGCCTGGCCCGCATCTCCGACTTCGCCGAATGGCGCGAGTCCCGCGAGAGCATCGTCATCGCCGACGGCGTGACCGACCCGGCCGACCTCGCCGCGATCGCCCGCTCGATGGCCGCCTTCGGCCTGAAGCGACTGCTGCTCTCGGGCGGCACGGAGAAACTTTCCTTCCACCCGGAAGCCTGGCACCAATCCCGAGGCGCGATGGAACAGCTTCGCCTCATGCGCGCCGCCGCGCTGGGCGGACTCCTGAAGCTCGTCGAAGACCGTTGCTGCGTCGTGGCGCTCTCGCCGGACATCGGCCGCAAGATCGACCTCGGCGTGCCGGTCCGCGTCCCCGCCCGCCATCTGGCCTTGCTTATCCCCGGAGGAAAGCTCGACCCGGACATCCAGCCGCGCGTCGAACACTGCTACCGGTTCCCCGGGCTTGTCGGCCAACCCGCCCTGTCCCTTTCCGAAATCGCCCCCTTGGCCATCGCCTGGTTCGCCTCCACCCCCCAACCCCGTGTCGACGGCTTCCTGGCCCGCAAAAGGGCTCGCCACGCCAAGGACAAGGGTTCCAATCCGACCAGCTAATTCCCTATGTCGCAGCCCCCGCCCGGCAACGGCGAGAACGTCCTCTCGCTCCAGAACATCAGCCGCACGTTCTTCACGGCCCTCCAACGCCAGCATGACATGCTCGCGTTCAGCATCGCCGGACTGCACACGGCCGACCCCAAGGCCTACGAACACTTCTCTTCGGTCTCCCGCGTGATGCCCGTGCCGCAGGCGCATCTCCCCCCGGAACAGATGCTCGCCTACGCCCGCGGCCTGATGATGCGCACGACGGTCAACGACCTGCTGACGCTTTCCTCCGAATGCATGGTGCAGTGCCACCTGCTCTGCCTCTTCATCCGTGAACAGGGCAAGAACCAGCGTCGCGACCCCCTCGTCGAGAAGATCATCATGGAGAAGCAGCAAGCCTTCCAGCAGATGTCCCTGCAGGACCGCTTCACGGCGCTGGAAGAGAACTTCGGCATCGTCTGCGACCTCGAAGACGGGGTCTTCAGCCTCGCCGCCGCCCTCCGCGTGCTCGTGCGCGGCGGACTCGTCACCAACGACGACATCACCCCGGACGGCTCCCTGACCCTTGAGTTCAAGGCGATGAAGGATTTCGAAGCACCGGCCGAGCCGGAGAAAGCCCCCGAAGTCGCGCCCGAACTTCCGCCTGGCGTCACCCGCCATGTCCTCAGCGACGAGAACAAGCCCAAGATGGTGGCCCGCCTGACCGACACCACGCGCACCTTCAAGCCCGGCGAGATGCTCAGCCTGACGGATTCCGAACTGCTCGGCCTGAACATCACCGTCGCCAAGTTCGTCGACGGCCTGCTCCGCTCCGTCGATCACTTCGGCCGCGCTCAGCTCGGCGAAGGCGCCTAAGCGATGAGCGAAGCCGCGGCACTCCCCCGGCGCGCCTGGCTCTGGGTCACCGCTGCCTACCTCTTCCAATCCATCCCCGCCGCGGTCCGCGACGAGGCCCTGCCGATCGCCTTGAAGAACACGGGCTATGCGGACAAGGACATCACCCAGGCCGTCGCCACCCTCGGCCTGATCTTCGGCTTCAAGATCCTCCTCGCACCGCTGGTCGCCGCCTTCCGGCCCCGCGCCTTCATCCTGTTCGCGGAACTCGCCATCTCCGTGCTGCTCGGCGGATTAGCCCTGCAGGTGGCCGCCGACCACCCGTCCTCCCCGGCCATCATCGGTTGCCTGGTCCTGCTCTCGTTCATCGCCGCCGCCCACGACTTCGCCCTCGACGGCTATTTCGTCTCCGCGCTGGACGACCGCACCCGCGCCACGCATGCGGGCCTGCTTAATTTCGCCTCGAAACTGGGCATGGTCCTCGCCGGCCCCGGCCTGATCTGGCTCGCCGGTCGCATCATGGACCACGGGCCGCAATCCGCCGACGCCTGGTCCTGGGCGCTCATCGCGGCGGCCCTGCTTGCGCTGCTCGCCACCTCGGCCAACGCGCTGGGACTTCGAGGCGAAAGCGAACAAGCCGCCGATGGTCGCACCATCGCCGATCGCTTCCGCGAGATGAGGCAGGGCCTGCTCTCGCTTTCCGTCGACCCCCGGCTGTTCGCCGTCCTCGGCCTGATCCTGTTCTATCGCGCCAGCGAGATCCATATGGCGCGCATCCTGCCGCTCTTCGCCACGTCGACGAATCCCGGAGGCCTCTCCTTAGGCAACGAGACCTATGCCGTCATGCGTATCGCCACCGCGGTCTTCGGACTCGCGCTCGGCGGCATCCTCGGTTCCCAGGTCGTCGCGCGCCTCGGACTCGGCCGTTCCCTCCTGCCGCTCGGCATCGCGATGCACGCCCCCTTGGCCGCGATCGCCTGGCTCGCCGCGGACGGTTCACACGACCTCACGGTCATCGGCACGGTCTTCTTCATCGAGTACCTGGCTTACGGAGCAGGCATGTGCGCCCTGCTGCTCGCCATGATGAAACTGGCTTCCGGCCCCGGAGCTGCGATCCGCTACGCGGCGCTCTCCACCTTCGCGCTCCTCGCCAACTACCTGCCGGGCCTCTGGGCGGGCTCGCTCTCGGACCGACTAGGCTACGCCCACTACTTCCTGTTCGCGCTCAGCCTCGCCATCCCAGGCATCCTTTCGGCCTGGTTCGCGAAGCGTCACTTCCAGGAAGCCTGATCACTCCTTCGGCAGGACGATCAGCTCCTGCTCGAACTTGGCGTCGAGATATCGCTGGGCGAAGGCCTGCACGGCGGCGTCGTCGGTCAGGCTCATCCGGCGTTCCCATTCGGCGTCGAAATTGGCGCCAAGACCAGCAACCTCACGGACGAGCGCCCCCTGCATGCGGGCGCCGGCGGACTGGCGCCCCTGACGGCGGGAGACGCGCATGCGACGCTTGGCGTCCTCGATCTCGTTCGGGGCGAACTTGCCCTTGCGCAGACGGTCGAGCTCCAGGCGCATCTCCTTCGCGACCTCCTGAGCCGAGGCCGGCGCGGTACCCGCATACAAGTAGAACATGCCCTGATCGACGACTTCGACACGCGTGGCGCCGACAAAGTAAGCCATGCCCTTCTCTTCGCGCACCCGACGGAACAGCCCGCTGGCCATGCCGCTGAGCAACTCCTCGGTCACGTTCGCCGCGACGACTTCATCCGGCGCGAAGCCGCAATGCGGGAAAGCGATGGCGACGACGGCCTGCTCGCCTTGGGCGCGATCCAAGACCTTGCCGGCCTTAGCCGGGTCATGCTTAGGCAGGCCGCGTCGGCTCAACGAAAGCTTCGGCAAGGAACCGAAGCGACGGTTCACGAACTCCATGACCGCCGGGCGGTCGAAGGCGCCGCTGACGCCGACCACGATGTTATCGGCGACGACGAGCGCTTGGTGCAACGCGGCTAGGTCGGCCGGCTGGATCTTCGCCAAGGTCTCGGGGGTGCCGCAGGCATCGACGGCCAGGGGGTGTTCGCCGAAATACTGGCGCTGCAGCCGAAGGCGGGCCTTCTCGACGATATCGTCTTCGGCTTCGCGGCAGGCCGTGATGATCGCCGCGCGTTCCAGGGCGAAGGTCTCGGGCAGGATCTTCGGACCAAGGATGCCGTCGGCGATGAGCTCGGAGATCTGGGCGAAATCGGAGCTTAACGCCTCGCCCCAAAGACCGCAGGAGACTTGCGAGCCATGGTCGGCGAAGGTCGCGCCGATGCTATCGACGAGCTGCGCCACCTCTTCCTTGGTGCGATGCACGTTGTCGCGGGCGAACAGGGTGCCGAGGAGACCGGTGGTCCCGCGCTTATCGGCCTCTTCATAGGCGACGCCGCCGGCGAGGAAGACGCCGATGCCGGCCTTCGGGATGGTCGCGTCATGCTGCAGGACCACGCGGACGCCGTTATCCAGAGTAAAGGTCTCGAAGCGATCCGGCGTGGCGGCGCCGATGGCGCTGGCCGCGGAGACATCGGCCTTGCCGCCCCGCATGGTGCCGAAGGTGACGTTGTCCGGACGGAGGTGCTTGCGCGCTTCGCGCGTGAGATCCTCGGCGCCCAGCCTGGCGAGATGCTCCACGCCGCGCTGCGGCCAGGAGACATCATGGCCGATCGTGGCCGCATGGGCGACGCGGCTGGTCAGGCCATGGATGTTCTTCTGACCGTTGACCATGCCGACGACCGACTGGCGGCGCACCTTCTCGAACTGGGCCTGCGTCACGCCTTTCTGCAGGAGACCATCGACGACTTCGGCGATCGCCTGCTCCACCGCCGGGGCGGACGTACCGGCTTCGCCCGTCCAGCTACACCAGGCGAGACCGAGGTCGCGGATACCGAAACCGGAGGCATCGATGCCGTGGACGAGTTTACGCTTCTCGCGGAGTTCGCTCCAGAGCAGCGAACTGTTACCGGCGCCCAGCACGCCCAGGAACAGGTCCGTGGCGAGGCGGCCTTCGTCGAAGTAGCCCGGAATCCGCCAGGAGGCGACCCCCTTGGAGGTATTGACGTCGCGAATGAGGTCGGCGCGTCGGACGCCGCCCTGCGGCGGTTCCTGATGCGCGGCGATATCGATCAGCGGGCGGCGGGCGAAACGACCGAACCAGCGTTCGGCCGAGGCGAAGACTTCCTCCGGCGGCATGCTGCCGCCAAGCGCGAGGACGACGTTCGTCGGGACGTAACGGCTGGCATGATAGGCCCGCAGGTCATCCGGCGTGATGCGTACGAAAAGATCACGATGACCGATGACCGGCTGGCGGAGCGGATGCGAACGC
Organism: Verrucomicrobiota bacterium; assembly: GCA_009924535.1. Classification (GTDB taxonomy): domain Bacteria; phylum Verrucomicrobiota; class Verrucomicrobiia; order Opitutales; family UBA953; genus UBA953. The sequence continues at coordinate 726 of RFRI01000086.1, read as the reverse complement.
ACCGCTTCCTCGAGGACGGATTTGGCCAGCACCTGGTCATGCTCGTCGTCGCACATCGCGATCTCCCGCAGGATGACCTCGCGTTCCATCTTGGCGTCGGCATCGGTGATCAGCGGATCGAAGACCATGTCGGCGATGGCCTCCATCGCGGTCTCGAAGCCTTCCTGCGGCGCATCGACGTAATAGACCGTGCGATCGAAGGTCGTGTAAGCGTTGGAGGACCCTCCGCTGCGATGGATGGCATCGGTGAGCTCACGGTTCGTGAAACGACCGGTCCCCTTGAAGACCATGTGCTCAAGGTAGTGCGAGATGCCGGAACCTTCCCAGCGACCTTCATGGATGCTGCCCGTGCGGACCCAAGCCTGCACGGTGCAGAGGCCGATGCCCGGGCGATGGGAGTAGATGACCTCGAGCCCGTTGGCCAGGACCCGGCGTTCGGGCAGGGGGCCGGCGATCTGGGCGAAACTCAGGCCTTCAAGATACGACATGGGCTGGATGTATGCCCCGCCCTCGACGGGGCGCAAGTGCGACCAGTCCGCACCCCGGCAAATGAGAGCCCGCCTGCCCCACTCTGACATTGAAAACAAAGGAGGCCCTAGGTATTCCCAACCTTCGCCCGCCGACCAAGGAGGGCCCCTCCCCCTTCCTCCCGCTTTCCGATGTATATTCCGCCCGAAATCCGAGCCAGTCTTGACGAGGTCGAACGCCGTGCCGGCTACCTCTGGA
>RFRI01000085.1 GCA_009924535.1 Verrucomicrobiota bacterium | reverse complement strand
GTGCGGGTGAGCGTGGCCTTGCCGGAGACTTCCTCAGGGGACCAGCCGTCCGTGACCGCCAAGCCTTCGCCCGCGGCGCGGAAGGTCGGGTTACCGGCCTTGTCGAGGTCGTACCCCTTGAACTCGGCGGCGACGTTGACGGCGGAGAATTTCCATTCCTTGTCATCCTTCTCGCGGACGTAGCGGACGACGTCGCCGGCGACGCCTTCGAGCAGGACGCCCTGTCCATCGGAGAGCTTGATGATGTTCGTGCCGGCGGGCGGCTCGTTGCCGGCGCCACGGTCGGTCCAATGATGGCCGCCGTCCATGAACTTGCCGTTCCAGAAGAGCTCGGCGGCGAGGTTGTCGGCGCTGTAGGCGATGTTCAGGCCGTTCGGGAAACCGATACCGATGGCGCGCGGGGCGGTGTTGTCGATGAAGTTACGGTAGATCGCGGCGACGCCGTCCTTGGGCTGGATCGGAATAGAGACCTTCTCCTTCACGACTTTGAGCTTGGTGTTCGAAAGCGCGCGAGGGGTCTTGTCCTTCGGGCCTTTCACGGCGAGGACGACGGCGGCGTTGGTGCCATACTGCACATATTCGACACGGAGAGGGGTCAGGCCCTTCTTGAGCATCACGGGCACTTCCTTGGCGCGCTTACCGACGGGTCCGATGCCCTTGACCTCGGCGATGCGTTCGCCGCCGACGTAGAGGGCGCCGAAGTCGTCGCAGTCGAAGGTGAACAGGTACTTGCCTTCTTCGGGTGCCTCGAACTGGGCAGTCCAGACGACCGCGTAAAATTCCTTACGGCCGGACTGGGCGACATCGAGGATGCCGACGTTGAAGTCTTCCATCAGCACGGGCTTGAGCTGGGAGAAATCAGGCAGCTCCTTCCACTTGCCTTCGTAGACCGTGGCGACGAGGTGCTTGAGCGGCGACTTGGTGGGCGGGAACGGATGGTCCTTCAGGAGTTCGGCGGCGGTCCAGGGCGTGACGCGCTGAGCGGTGGCGGCGCGGACGACCTTGACCTCGTCGGGCGTCACGGCGCCGGCGCCGTTGGCGAAGGTCTTGCGGACATAGGTGAGCGCGGCGGCGATCTTCTCGTCGCTGAGCACGGCGCCCTGGGGCGGCATGGCGATGTTGTAGGTCTTGCCGGCGAGCCACGCAGAGGGTGTTATAGACTTGGGCGCCGTCTTCGGCCGCCGTCACGAAGACAAGCGAGGCCAGAAGGGCGAGGAGCGACGAGTTGCGCATAAGGGGGTAGGACTTCCATCAAGCCCCATATTTTAGTGGGTGCAAGTCGGATAGGTTCGGGGGGTAGGGACAGCACCACGTGCTGTCCTAGGTGCAAAAGTGCAAACCGGCCTACGGCCTGTGCAAAGGTGCAAAAGTGGATGCAATTTCGGGTGGCGGGCGCCTTGGGTAGGGATGCGATGACATCGCATCCGCCTGTATCTTGGTAGGGTTGAGCGCCCTCGCTCAACCGCGGCTGACCAAGGGTGGTCAGCCCTACCTCAGGATGCCACTATCCTTCACAGCATGCCAGCGTGCCAGCAGAACCCCACGCGGAACCAGTCCGCGCCTGCTTCGCAGCCGTTCACCATGCCAGCAGTTCCCCGCGCGGCTCTGCCGCGCTGCGCTCAGCGCGCCCGATACAATCCCTGCGGATCGTACAGCCACCAGGCGTCGAACGGATTGGCGAGCGCGGGGAGTTCGAAATACGGACGGCCCTTGTCGTCGACGCGCGTGGTCACGCCCGAGATCTCGGTGCGGGTCGGCGGCTGCGGCAGCGGCTGGGTCTGCGGCATGGCGGTCGGCGCGACGGGCACGGGGAGGAGATCCAGCACGGCGGTCTCCTCGATACGTTCGACGACATGGTCGACCCACCTCAGCTCCTTGGCCTTGTCGCCAAAGGCCTGCCAGTCGCCGGTGGAATCATTGGCGTACATCTGCTTCACGAATTCCTGGAGGGAGAGGCCCATCTTCTTGGCGACCGGAGTCGCGAGGCGGTCGAACCACTGGTTGGTGAAGTCGATCTGCTCCTTGAGCACGGTCATATTGCCACGGACGACGTTCGAGGCCTGGTGATGCAGGATGATGGTGTTCGGGTAGCAGTAGGAACGCTCGGCGAGCGTGCAGATGACGGCGGTCATCGAGGCGGCGAAGCCCTTGACGACGACGTGGACCGGCGCCTTGGAGGCGGCCATGGCCTTCTGGATCTGGTAGCCGGCGGCGACGGAACCGCCCGGGGAGTTGTCGACGACGATGAAGATCGGAAACTCGGACGACTGGTTATTATAGAAGGCGATGCGCGTGCAGACGTAGTCAGCGAGCTGCTCGGTGACGGCGCCGTTGAACGAGATACGGCGGTCGCTGATGTACAGGACGCCGTCGACGAGCGGATCCTTGAGATACTTCGGCTTGGCCTTGCTGGCGACCTTGCGGGCTTCGTCTTCCTTCTGGAAGCGCTGGATCTCGTTGGAGAGACGGGCGACGGTGTTCGCAGCCTCGAGCTGGAGCTGCTTGGCCTCGGCTTCGAGTTCGCGGATCTTATTGGAACGCTCGGTCAGGCGGGCGCTGGAACGGGCGGCTTCGAGGCCGGCCTGGCGCTCGAGCTTCGCGCGCTCGTCCTCGAGGGCGGCGGCTTCGGCGGAGGCCTTGGCGAGGCGAAGCGCACGCTCGGCGCTCAGACGCGAGACCTCGGCCTGCAGCGGGGCGAGTTCTTCGGCGCGCTTGGCTTCGGCAAGGGCGAGTTCGGCGTCGATGCGGGCCTTCTCGATGCGCATGCGGTCGGCTTCCTTCATGGCGGCCTTCTGCTCGGGCGTGAGCTCGTCGCGCTGCGCAGGGGCGACCTGCGGGGCGGCGACGGGAGCCGCGGCGGGCGCGTCGGCGGCCGGAGCGGCGGGCTTGGCCTTGGTCTGCTGGGCGAACGCGGGCGCGGCCACAAGGACGGCGAGCGCGAGGACGCGGAGGGAGGTGCGGAGATGCATGAGGGGTTTGTTTTTAGAAATTAGCGGAGGACGTATTCGACGGTGGGGTCGTACATCCACCAGAGATCGCATGGGCCGAGGAGCGGCAGTTCCTGGCGGACGCGCCCGTCTTGGGCCTTGCCGGCGTTGAAGCCGTCAGGGTTGGGTTCGGCCTGGACGGGCGGGACCGCCGTGGCGTTGAACAGGGAGTCTTCGGCCATGCGGTCCACGACGTCGGTCACCCACTTGCGGCGGCCGGCCTCGTCGCCGAGGACCTTCCAGTCGCCGGTGGAGGTAACCCTTCACGACGACGTAGACCGGGGCCTTCGAGGTCTCCATGGCCTGGAGCATCATGTAGCCCGACATCACGGAGCCGCCGGGCGAGCGGTCGATGACGATGAAGATCGGGGCTTCGCTATCGAGGGCGTTATAGAAGGCGATGCGACCGCAGACGTAGTCGGCGAGCTTGTCGTCGACGCGTCCGTTGAACGGGATGCGGCGATCCGAGATGTGCAGGACACCGTCGACGAGCGGATCCTTGGGATAGGAGACCTTCGCGCCGCTCGCGATGTCGGCGGCCTTGGACTGCAGGCGGGCGATCTGGGCGACGGAGGCGACCTTGGCGTATTCGACGGAGACTTCGGCGGTGGCGAGGCGGGCCTGCACTTCGAGTTCGGCGCGGGCGCGATCCTTGTCGGCGGAGGCGACGGCGGCCTTGGCGGCGGCGAGGGCGGCTTCGAGCTTGAGCTTCGCCTGCTCGGCGTCGACCGGCGCGGCGGCCGCATCGGCGCGGGCGGCGCGGAGAGCGGCTTCAGCTTCGAGCTTACGGAGTTCGAGGGATTGCGTCAGCGCGGCGAGACGACGCTGCGAAGAAGCGAGGTCGAGGCGCGCGCGGATGACATCGGTCTCGATCTCGGCCTTGATGGTCTCGGGGGTTTTCTTGACCGGGCCCTGTTGGGCCATGACGAGCGCTGCGAAGAAAAGAGGGACGAGGGCCAGGCGCGACATGGGGAGAAGACTGTTTTGACAGATATATGGTTCCCTTGAAGCCCATTTTTGGCAAATCTGCCCGCATGGAAGCCGACGCCCCCATCACCCTGCTCAACCGCCATACCGGCCGCATGGAGACCGAACAGGTCTACGGCGAAAAGTGGCTGCGTCGCATCTACGGCAACCCGCTCGGCAAGCTGACCCTCCACGCAGTGGTCAAACGGGCCCTTTTCTCCAAGTTGTATGGCTGGGCCATGGATCACCCGAGTAGCGCGCGTCGCGTCGAACCCTTCGTGCAGGCCTTCGGGCTCGATCCGGCCGAGTTCGCCGACTCCGACCTGAAGTCGTATCGGACCTTCAACGACTTCTTCTACCGCAAGCTCAAGGACTCCGCTCGACCGGTCGACCCGCGCGCCGAGATGGCCGTACTGCCGGCGGACGGTCGTCACCTCGGCTTCCCTGACGCCTCGCGCGTGAACGGTATCTTCGCCAAGGGCCAGACCTTCGACATGGCTGCGCTCGTCGCGGACCGTGCGCTCGGCGAACGCTACGCGCGCGGTACCGTCGTCTGCTCGCGCCTCTGCCCCGTCGACTACCACCGCTTCCACTTCCCCGTCGCCGGCGTGCCCGGCGAACCCGTGCTCGCCCAGGGCCAGCTCTATTCCGTCAACCCGATCGCCCTGCGTCGCCATGCTTCGTATCTCTGGCAGAATAAGCGCCAGCGCGTGACCATCGACGCCGGACCGTTCGGCCTCGTCACCATGGTCTCCATCGGCGCCACCAACGTCGGCACCATCATCGAGACCTACCAGCCCGGCCGGGCCGTCGCCAAGGGCGACGAGAAAGGCTACTTCCGTTTCGGCGGGTCGTTCGTCGCGACCATCTTCGAACCCGGACGCATCAAGCTCGAGGACGACCTCATCCACGCCGGCGAGACCGCCGTGGAAGTGTACGCCAAGGTCGGTTCGCCCCTCGGCCGCTTAGCGTAAGCGCTTGCCTCCGCCGTCCGACGCGCAAACCTCATCGCACAGGTTTCGCTCGGGTGGTGGAATGGCAGACACACCAGATTTAGGTTCTGGCGCCGCAAGGTGTGCGGGTTCGACCCCCGCCCCGAGCACCCTGTTCTTCGCGAACGCCTTGCGTTCGCGAAAGGTGGTAGCGGTTGGCGGTTAGCGGTTGGGAACAAATGCCGATACGGGGATCTGCTGGCATGGTGAACCGCTGCGAAGCAGAGACCCCCGTCTCAAAGGGAGACCGGAAACCGGAATGTTTGCGTCGTCCCTAGGTAGGGGCGCGACGGCGTCGCGTCCGCTCTTGCCCCTGTCCTTGCCGTCCCTACCGTCAGGCCATGCTCGCGTGGCTTCGTTCCCTCTTCGCTCCGAAGACGCCCGTGCCTGACCTCAGCCAGGCGCCGAATGAGCCTGTACCGGTTGAACGCGCCCCGTCGACCCGCCCGGCCAACCAGCAGGGCTGGATCGGCGTGGACCTCGACGGGACCTTGGCCGAAGCGACGCCTTGGCAGGGCATGAGCCACATCGGTCCGCCAGTGCCGCTGATGATGCGCCGCGTCCAGCAGTGGCTCGGCAAAGGCCTCCGCGTGAAGATCATGACAGCCCGCGCCGGCGACCCCGAAGGCCTCGCGGCCACGCAGGCTTGGCTGAAAGCCCACGGACTCCCGGAACTCGAGGTCACCGACAAGAAGGACTTCGGCATGATCGAGCTCTGGGACGACCGCGCCATCCAAGTCGTGCAGAACCAAGGCATCTGCTTCCTGGGCACCTCCTACTTCGCCCGTCCGAAGGCCCCGATCCTCCCAGATGAGGTTGCGGACCGTACCTTCATCCTCGTAAGTTCGGAACCGAAAGCCCCTGACAACGGTCCCAAGCACAGCGCATGAAAGCCTCCCTCAAACTCGAGTACTCCCTCCGCGTCCTCTCGCAGCTTGCCCGCCGCCACCGCGGCACGGCCGTGACGCGTATCGAGGAACTCGCTAGACTCGAGGACATCCCGGCCAATTACCTCGTGCAGCTGCTCAACGAGCTCCGCGAAGGCGGCCTGGTCGTCTCGAAGCGCGGCAAGACCGGCGGCTACCGCCTGGCGAAGGACGCCGAGGACATTTCCCTGAAGCAGGTGCTCGCGGTCGTGGAACCCGAGCTCGTGGAGACCAAGATCACGCTCAAGGGCGCCTCCGGACCCCAGGTCGCCGCCCTCTGGCGCGAAGTCTCGAAGCGTTTCGACAAGTCCCTCACCGGCTTCACCGTCGCGCAGCTCGCGCTCTCGGAATCCGGCACGGATTTCGAGATCTGAGCGCGGCGGAGACCGCGTGGGGATCTGCTGGCATGGTGAACGGCTGCGAAGCAGTGAGCCCATTCCGGGTGACAGGTGACGGGCACGGTAGCCTGGAGTTCAGGATCCGGCACTTCGGGAACCAGCCGCGGGATCCCGAAGCCGAT
>RFRI01000084.1 GCA_009924535.1 Verrucomicrobiota bacterium | reverse complement strand
ACCATCATAGACGCCAAGATTGTTTGTCACCGATGAACACATCGAAGCAAAACACCAAAGCGCGACCGGTAAATCACAGATGTGCGGCGAGAATCTTCGGAATGCCTCGCGGTCGTGCACCGCAGCCCGGCGGCGCGGACGACGGCCTTCGCGCCGGTGGCCTGGTCGACGTGATAGGTATCGCGGGCGACGACTTGGATGCCGAAGAGACCGCCGAAGAGGCGGAACATGCCGGCGATCACGCCGTCGACCGGGAACCACGGACGCAGGGCCTCGTCGTCGAAATCATACTTCTCGCGGCGCATCTTCTCGGACCAGTAGCCGAACTCCCACGGATGCAGCGAACGGAGCGCGTCACCGACCTTGGCGGCGCGGTATTGCTCGAGTTCGACGCCTTCGGCCTGGAACTTCGGACGGATGCGCCGGCCGATGTCCTCGATGAACTTCAGCGCCGTGTCGCCCGTGCGGGCCATGCGGCGGGCCGTGGTGAAGTCGGCGAAGTGCTGCTTGCCGAGCAGGCGGGCCTTCTCGTGACGCAGGGCGAGGATCTCGCCGACGAGCACGGTGTTGTCCCAGGCATCCTTCAGGCCGACCTGGCCGAGGCCTTCCCAGCACTGGCGACGAAGGTCCTCGTCGTCGGCGTATTGCAGCACCGGGATGACCGAAGGCGACTGCAGCGTGATGCGCCAGGCTTCCGGCTTACCCTTGGCGGTCGCGGACTGCTTGGCCGCGGCGAGCGCGCCGGCGGGCAGGCCAGCGAGGCGTTGCTCGTCATCGATGAAGAGTTCCCAGGCGTTGGTGGAATCCAGGACGTTCTCGGAATACTTCTGCGTCTTCTCCGCGAGCTGGGCGTTGAGGGTCGCCAGGCGCGTCTTCCCTTCCGCCGGCAGGTCCGCGCCGTTCTCTTCAAAGTCGGCCATCGTCTCTTCAAGGAAACGACGACGGACCCCCGTGAGCGCCTTCGCATCGGCGGTGGCCGCATAGGCCTTGAAGACCGCCCAGAGTTCCGGATCGAGCGTCAGCGACGTGAAGAAGGCCGTGACCTCGGGCATCATCGCGTTGTAGGCCTTGCGGAGTTCCGGTGAATTCAGGACGGAGTCGAGGTGCGAGACCAGCCCCCAGGAGCGGGACAGATCCTTCGTGGCGGCCTCGAAGCCGAGGAGCACCTTCGCGTAGGTCAGGTCGGCGCCCTTCGTGTGCTTGAACGCGTCGACGTTGGCGCGGGCGCGGCGCAGGGCCTCGCGGATATCTGGTTCGACGTGTTCGGGCTTGAGGCTGCTCCAGTCGAAAAGGAACTCGTCGGCGAGGAAAGGGTGCACGCCTCCACCGTGCGGGAACGGGGGCCGATTTCAAGGCAACCCTACGCCTGAAAGCAGCGAGGGCTTGCGAAGGCGGCCTACCGGGCACACTTTCCGGCATGAGCAAGTTGGAGGCAGTGCCCGTCACCGGCATCGAGGTCATCCCCGTCAAGGGAGGCACCGCCGTGTTCCTCGTGACCGCCGCGAAGACGATGGTCATCCAGGTCGACCCCGCCGTCGGCGAGGCCTTGCAGGGCGCCTTGGACGGCCGCGTGCCGGACCGCCCGCAGTCCCATGACCTCATGCTCCACCTCCTGCTAGGTCTGGACGCCGGCGTGGTCCATGTCGCCATCGTCGACGTCAAGGACGGCGTCTTCTTCGCCCGTATCCTCCTGGGTCAGGAAGGCCCCGTCGCCCGTAAGATCGCCGAAGTCGACGCCCGTCCCAGCGACGCCCTCGTGCTCGCCGTGAAGGCCAAACGCCCGGTGTTCATCGCCAAGTCCGTCCTGGACGTCTGCGACGACATGGCGGAGATGCTCGCGCGCCTGCGCAAGCAGGCGTGAGCGGGCCCCTGCCAGTCCCCGTCGGCGCCGGCACGCGCCCTTCGGTGCTCGCGCCGATGCAGGACGTGACCACGACCGGCTTCATGCGCGTCATCGGCCGTCGCGGCGCGCCCGACTGGTTCGTCACCGAATATTTCCGCGTCCATGAGAGTTCGACGCCCGAGAAGCACATCGTCGACTCCGTCGTCAATCACGGCACCGGCCGCCCGGTCTTCGCGCAGCTCATCGGCGAAGACACGCCGCACATGCTGCGCACCATCCGCGAGCTGGGGAAGCTACCCGTCGCCGGCATCGACCTCAACATGGGCTGCCCCGCGCCTAAGGTGTACCGCAAGAACGTCGGCGGCGGCCTGTTGCGCGATCCGGCCAAGATCGACGAACTCATCGGCGCGATGCGCCAGGAGATCCCCGGCCTCTTCACCGTCAAGATGCGCATCGGCTTCGACGACCAGGAGCGCTTCGACGAGATCCTCGCGATCGTCGCGAAGCATCAGGTCGACCTGCTCACCGTCCACGGCCGTACCGTCAAAGGCCTTTATTGGTCCGAAGTCGATTACACCGCCATCGCCAAGGCCGTGCAGGCCGTCCCCTGCCCCGTCATCGCCAACGGGGACGTGCTCTCCGCCGCCAAGGCCCAGCGTCTGACCGCCGAGACCAAGGCGTACGGCATGATGATGGGCCGCCACGCCATCAGGAACCCGTGGATTTTCCGCCAGTGGCGCGAGGTCCAGCAGGGCCTGACGCCGTTTGTGCCCACGCTCACCGACGTGCGGACGTATATTCAGGAGCTCGCCGACGAATGCTGCGACGCCGCCAAGGCCACCGACAAGCAGGCCGGCCGTCTCAAGAAATTCCTGAATTTCGTCGGCCTCGCCGTGGATACCGAAGGCAAGTTCCTGCACGATATGCGCCGGACCGAGAACCTGCCAGACCTCCTGAAGTGCTGCGACGAGCACCTGCTCGGCGCACGGGCGAACGAAGCCTACCCGGACGAACCGCACCGCGGGCTCATCGCGCGACCGACACGCGAGACGCAGCAAGGCTGCGCGCTCTGAGTTCAGCCGGCGCGCACGCCGGTGCGGAGACGTCGGTCACGCGCGAGCACGAAGAGGAGCGGTCCGCCGATGACCAGCAGGGACCAGAGGCCCAGCACCAAGGCCCAGAACGTACCCAGGCTGCAGATGCAGGATTGCTTGCGTCGCAGCACGAAATACCACGGCAGGCAGAGCGCCAGGCCGACCGCGGAACCCGCGATGTTCTTACCGACGAAGCGTTCGACGGCGTCCGCCTGACCACGCGAACGGTGCAGGAGGATCGGCGTCCAGATCAGCCACGACGCCACCCAGACAGCCAAGGCGCCCAGCACATAGGGCTCTGAGCTGAAACCGTTCGGATCGGCCTGCGCGGAAAGATAATAGAGGTCGACCGAAGCGAGCAGCGGGATCGCCATGAAGAGCCCGCCGAGGAAGGCCGCGGCGATCACGCGCGGACCCAGCGGAGCCTTGCCGCCGGTCGAAGGCGTCATCGGCACAGGCAGGAGCAGCAGGCAGGACTGCAGCAGCGCGAAACCCCAGAGCAACAGGATCCAGAACCAATCCTTGCCAGAAGCCTCGAAGACACCGGCTCCGAGCAGAGTCTTCGGCGCCAGCGTGTCGGTATTCCAGCCGACCAGCGCGACGACCACCATCATCACGCAGTGGAAGACGAAAGCCAGCAACACGGAGAGGGCCAGGAGCCGGATGAGAACGCGGGGCATAGGCGGGGTTGTCGACATCCTAGGCCACCGGACCGAATAGCCAAGGAAAAGCCCCGGAAGGCGGCCGCCCCTTGACTCCGGCCGATTGCCCCTAAACTTGTCAGCATGATCAACCTCACCGAAGCCGCTGCCCAGCAGATCCAGGTGCTCCAGAAAGCCCAGGCCAACCCTGAGTCCATCCTCCGCGTCCTCGTGGAGACCGGCGGCTGTTCCGGCTTCGAATACGGCATGGCTTTCGACGTGCGCAAGGACGGCGACCTCGAGTTCGAAAGCCAGGGCATGAAAATCCTCATCGACCCCACCAGCCACGCCTATCTCGACGGGTCCACCGTGCACTTCGACGACGGCCTGCACGGCAAAGGCTTCGAAGTCCGCAACCCCAACGCCGCCAGCACCTGCGGTTGCGGCAAATCCTTCAGCTAAGACTATGAATACGAAAACCTGGCTACTCGCCGCCGGCGTCGGCGTCCTCGCCGCGCTGACCTACACGCTCTCCGCCGCCAGCGACAAGAAGGCCGCGCCCTCCCCCTCTCCCGAAACCAAACCCATGAAAGAATCCGCCCAAGTCAAGGTCCCCCAGGTGCTCGTCACGCTCGACGACGGCAAAGGCGGCGTCGGCAAGCCCACGCTCGTCGACAAGGTCGTCAAGACCGACGCCGAATGGGCCGCCCAGCTGACGCCTGAGCAGTATTTCGTCACGCGCGCCAAGGGCACGGAGCGTCCGTTCTGCGGCACCCTGCTCGACAACAAGAAGACCGGCACCTACCACTGCGTCTGCTGCGACCTCCCGCTCTTCTCCTCCAACGCCAAGTTCAACTCCGGCACCGGCTGGCCGAGCTTCTTCCAAGGCGTCTCCAAGGAGAACATCGCCACGATCACCGACTCGAGCCACGGCATGACCCGCACCGAGATCCTGTGCGCGCGCTGCGACTGCCATCTCGGCCACGTGTTCGAAGACGGCCCGGCCCCGACCGGCCTGCGCTACTGCCTCAACTCCGAGTCCCTCAAGTTCAAGGAACTCAAGGGAACGTCGGAGAAGAAGTAACTTACTTCTTCTTCGCCTTCGACTTCGAGGCCGCCTTCTTCACCGGGGCGGCCTTCTTCTTGGCCACGACCTTGACCGGCTTCTTCTTGGCGACCGGCCTTTTGGCGACGACCTTGGCCTTCTTGGCGACCGGCTTGGCCTTCGGCGTAATCTTCTTGGCCGGAGCGGCCTTCACGACCTTCTTCGAAGCCGGCTTGGCGGCTTTGGCCTTCGGGACGACGACCTTAGCGGCATGGACCTTTGCCAGGCGTTTGGCCACGGCAGGTTCGACGTAAGGAGCGGGGGCCTTCGGGCGCTGGTCGACCGGGCCCTTGACGGCGGCCCAGAGCTTGTCGCGGAATTCCTGGATGCCTTCCTGCGAGTAGCAGGAGATCGGGATGACCATGTCCTTCACGCGTTCCTGGAACTTCTTCAGTTTCGCGGCCGCGGCCGGGAGATCCATCTTGTTGGCCACGATGATACGCGGCTTCGCGGCGAGGATCGGCGAGTAGAGGCGGAGTTCGCGTTCGAGGATGCGATGGTCGTCCCAAGGCTCGCGGTTCTCGCTGCCAGCCATGTCGATGATGAAGACCAGCAGCGAGCAGCGCTCGACGTGGCGGAGGAACTGGTGGCCGAGGCCGCGGTTCTCGTGCGCGCCTTCGATCAGGCCAGGGATGTCGGCCATCACGATGCGGTCGAAGCGGTCGGTGTAGTCGATCACGCCCACGTTGACGTGCAAGGTCGTGAACGGATACGGCGCCATCTTCGGGCGGGCGGCCGTGAGGAGATTGGTGAGGGTCGACTTACCCGCGTTGGGGTAGCCCACGAGGCCGATGTCGGCGATCGTCTTGAGCACGATGCGGAATGTGCCTTCTTCGCCCGGGTAGCCCGGGGTCGTGCGACGCGGGGCCTGATTGACCGAGCTCTTGAAGTTCATGTTACCCAGACCGCCCTTGCCGCCGGCGAGGAGCACGACGCGTTCACCGTGCTCGGTCAGTTCGGCCACGAGACGGTTGGACCCTTCTTCGAGGACCTGCGTGCCCGGAGGCACCGGCAGGATCAGGTCGCCACCATCGGGGCCGGCGCACTGACGGCCTTGGCCGGGAGCGCCGTTGCGGGCGCGACGGTGCGGCTGCCAGCGGTAGGCCTGCAGGTCGCCTTCGTTACGGTCGCAGACCAGGACGACGTCGCCGCCCTTGCCGCCCTTGGCTTCGTCGATAAACATTTCCCCTAGGGTAGGGGCTCCCCGGCCCCGAGGGCGAGGAGGAAAGGCGACGGCTTAGCGCTCCAGCCCGCGGGAACGGCGCAACCAGCGCTCGATCGGCGAGAAGAAGATGAGATCCGCGAGCAGGCCGACACCGACGACGACAAGCATCACGCCCACGACCTGATCCATGCGCAGCAGCTCGCGGCCGGCATGCAGGAGAGACCCTAGGCCGAAGCCCGAGAGAATCACCACGAAGATCTCGGCCGCCATCAGCGAACGCCAGGCGAAGGCCCAGCCCTGCTTGAGGCCGCTGATGATGCCGGGCAAAGCCGCGGGGAAGATGACGTGCGTCCAGAGGTGCCAGCCGCGGGAGCCCATGGTCATCGCCGCGCGGAGGTAGAGCGGCTGCACGGAGAGCACCGATTCCTGCACCGCGATGACGACGGCCCAGACCGTACCCATGACGACGACGAAGAGGACGGCGGCCTCGTTCTGACCGAATGCGATGATGGCGACCGGCACCCAGCAGACCGAGGGAAGCGTCTGCAGTCCGAGCGAGAGGATGCCGATGGTGTCGCGGGCCAGG
>RFRI01000083.1 GCA_009924535.1 Verrucomicrobiota bacterium | reverse complement strand
ACGTGATCGCGATCACGTCCCTACCTCAAGACATTCACTCAAAGGGAGACCGGAGACCGGATGATTGACTGAGGGCATCCCTTTCGGGTCTCAGGTCTCAGCAGTCAGGTGCCTGGTTCGGGTGTTCAGGTTCGGGTAGCAGGAATTCTGCCATCCGTCATCGATTCAGTCCTCTCTGCACAGCCCTACTTCCGACTCTGCCAGACCTGCTTGTCCGGCGTGACGAGCATGACATCGAGCTGCTCGCGCTGCGCGATCACCTTGGCCTGTTCGAAGCCGACGGCCATCAGGGCGGTGGCCCAACCATCGGCTTGGAAGCAGCTGTCATGATACACCACCACCATCTCGAGCGTGGGCTCGACGGGCCGGCCGGTCTTAGGCGAGAGGATGTGCGAGACGGGCTTGCCGGCGGCGAGCCGCTTGGCGCGATAAAGACCGGACGGGCTCAGGGCGCGGTCGGTCAGCAGCACGGTGCGGATCATGACCCGCGGGTTGAAGGGGTCTTCGATGCCCACCCGCCACGAGCCTGAGGCGAGGATCTCGCCACCGACCTCGACGAGGAAGTCCGTCTGCCCCAAGGCCCGGAGGATCCCGGCGGCTCGGTCCGCCGCATAGCCTTGAAGCACCGAACCGAGATCGAGGTTCACTCCCTCATGGCTCTTGGCGAGGGTCAGGTTCTCCTTGTCGAGCTTCAGCTTCTGCCAGCCGACCTTCGTCAGCGCGGCCTTCAGCTGCTCCGGCGTCGGGTCGGGCAGCTTGCCGGCCGGGCCGTAGCCCCAGAGGCTGGTCAGCGGCGCGACGGTGATGTCATACATGCCATCGGAAGCCGCGCTGAGCCTGAGCGTGAACTCCACCATGTCGGCCAACTCCTGCGTGATGCCGAAAGGCTGGGCGGACTCGAGCCGGTTGAAGTCGGTGGTCGCCGAAGATTCGCGCCAATGCGAGAGCGAGAACTCGATGCGGTTGATCTCGGCCTCGAGTTCGCGCTTGAGGATCTGCGCGTCGAGATCGCTGCCGCGCACCTTGACGGTCCAGGTCGTGCCGAAGGCCGCGCCGTGCAGCTCGGTCACGGCGTGGCGCGCCGCGGTCTCCGGGGTTTCCTCCGCGGCGAATTCCGGGCGCGGCAGGAAGGCCACCACGGCGCCCACCGCGAGGATGACGGCCGCCCACGTGTCGCGTCGGCCCCAGGTCTCGGCCTGGTTCGCGGAACGCACGAACTTGAAGAGCGCTCCGGTCGGGCAGCCATATTTGCAATAAGCCTGCGGGACGACGACCGAGGCCAGCAGGCCGACCACGGCCAAGGTCAGCGGGATGGCCACCCCGACCCCGAGGACCCAGGCGTCGAAGGGCTCGACCTGCCCAAGGCTCCAGCGGGGCCAGGCCAGGGCGGCCAGAAAGGCCCCGGCGAGGGCGAGGGCGGGCAGTTTGCCCAACCAGGCATGCCAGCGGGCGGGAACGGCCACCTGCAGCCGCTTAAGGCCCCCCAGGAGCTCCTGCGCGGCCCCGTGGGGGCAGGCATGGTGGCAGTAGAGCTGCCGGCGGGAGCCCCAAGGAACCAGCAAGGCGATGACGCCGAGGATCAGCAGCGCCGGGGCCTGGGCCCAAGGAATCCCATGACGGGCCCAGCCGGCGAAGAGGGAGAGCGAAAGCAGCTGACCGAGCCAGAGGCCGAGGCCGCCGACGAGCAGGACCTGCCAGATCCTGCGGATGACGGGCCGGCCGTGCAGCGGGGTGAAGGTCATCAGCAACGCGCCGGCCAGGAAACACCAAAGGGCCGCGGCCTGGAGCCGTTGCCGCGCGTCCTGTTGCTCGCGATGGCCGCCGTGGACGTCGTCCGCGAAACGCGACTGCAGGCCCTTGGCGATCGCGTAGCTCGTGAGCGTCGCGCCGGCGACGGTGTCGAGCTCGCCTTTGCGGAAATCGAATTCGGCCCACTCGCGCGTGTTCCACTTCGTCAGGTCCTTGAAGAAGGTGCGGCCTTGCGGATCCGGTTCCTGGTCCTTGATACGGCTGACGTAATCGGCGGTGTCGTAGGTCGTGCGGAGCATGACCTGGCGGAGGCGCAGGCCGTCCGCCTCGACGGCGATGAGCGTCTCGCTGGGGCCGGCGTAGCCGATGACTTCGTCAGCGGAGGGCGAGGAGCGGACGACGTAGCCGAGGTGCGCGCGGTTGGGGCCGCGGACGAGGTTCCAGCCGAGGCGCGGGACGTTGGGCTCGAAGGTGGTCGCCTCAGGGAAGCCGGCTCCCTGGATCTCCTTGAGCGAGAGCGCGGTGGGGAAACGCAGCGAGACGTAATTGCCGGAGAGACGCTTCTGGATCGATTCGGTGATCGCGTACGCCGTGAGCGTCGAGCCCGCGTAGGCCTCGAGTTTCGGCGCCGGCTGCGTCGTGGGACGCCAGTCCTTGAAGGATTTTTCGAACGTCGGGTTGTTGCGGAGCGTGTCGACGTGCTCCGGCGTGTCGTCGCTGGAAAGGATGCGCGTGCCGACGACCTTCTCCTGGTTGTCGAGCGCCACGAGCACGTTGCTCGGGCCGGCGTAGCCGAGGATGCTGTCGGCATCCGGGGCGGTCGTGACCAAACGACCCAGGCGATTGCCGTATTGGTCCTGGACCAGCAGCGTCTGGTTCGGACCCGACTTCAGGCGCTTGGCGCCGGGGAAGAACGCCTTGGCGTCGTCGAGGCCGAGCCGCGTCAGCGCGGACTCCGTGACGGGCGTGGTGCGCTGCAGCAACAGGGCGGCCAGCAGGAGCGACGCGAGGCGCCAGCTCTTGACCAGCCAGGCGCTGACGCGGGGCGACGGCATCGCTTAGTCGGCGAGGATCAGCTGGAAAGCGTCGGCCTGCACGTTGCCTTTGGCGCCTTCGGTCGAGAGGACGAGGGTGTGCGTGCCGGCGGCGAACTGGAACTTGCCGAGGGAGACGGGCTTCTCGATCTCGCCGACCTTCTGGTTGAGACGGAGCGTGAGGGGCTTCTCGCCGGCGCGGTTGATGGTCAGCGCGGCGTTGGCCGAACGGTTCTCATGGCCCTGCCAGTAGCCGCGGAGCTCGTACTTGCCGGCGTCCTTGACCTCGAACGTGTAGGTCGCGCGATTGCCGGCACCGGCGGCGTAATGGTAGCCCGCGCCGAGGTGGGCGAGGCCGTGGCCTTCGGTCCACTTGCCTTCCAGCTTCGCCTGGGCGTCGTCGACGACGATGCCGCCCAGCTTGGCGATCTCCTGGGCATCTTCTTCGCTGAGCTTCGTCGGAGTCCCCTTGGTGAGGTCACGGTTCATCTTGCCGACGGGGAGTTCCTTGAAGTCGGCGATCGAGGTGTCGAGGAAGAGCTCCGAGCGCAGGTCGCTGCGACGCATGCGGCCGGGCTGTTCCATGAGCTTGATGAGGTCGGGCAGGTGCTTCTGGTAGACGCCGCGGGGGTCGGTGTTCTCGCGGACGGCGAGGTAGGCCGCCTTGCCGACGACTTCGCCCATCATGCCGATGGTGCGCATGACGCGGACGGTGCCGAGGGCCTCGTGCGTGACGGAGATATGGCGTCCGGCCATGAAGAGGTTACCGATGTTCTGGGAGTAGAAGAGGCGGTAAGGCAGCGGGTAGCCGTTACGACGGTCGACGGCGGGGGTGGGCTTGCCGTCCGCGCCGACGTAGCCGAAGGCCGCGCGGGAGATGAACGGGTTCTCGGGGAACTTCTTGGCGTACTGCTCGCGGGCGCCGACGTGCGAGGCCCACTTGAGGTCAGACTGGGCGTACTTGGCCGCTTCGGGGCCGTTCTTGAGCGCGGAGAAGGCGCCGTAGATCGCGCGGAAATTCCAGTCACGGATATATTCCAGGCCGTTGATCGGGTCTTGGTCGAAGCCGGATTCCCAGAACCATTCGGCTTTCATGAAGGGCTTCTCGTCGATCTTGGACTTCGACTTCTGGAGGGGCGGGAAATCGCCGAGCTCGAGCGGCAGCGCCCAGGGGGTCGCCGGCCAGGAGACCGCCTGGGCTGCGTCCTGGTAGAACCACATGTTGGACATGCCCATGCGCTTGTCCTTCTCCTGCGTGAACTTCGCGCCCGCGTAGGCGCCGACCCAGCCGTGGCCGGTGGTGTCCGCCACGAACTTAGCGCGGAAGACGCGCTCGCGGCCGGTCTTGACGTCGATGGCCTTGACCGCGGCGATGCGGTTGCCGTCCATGACGACGCCGGTGGCGAAGTGGCCGAGGAAGAGGGAGAGGGTCTTCTCGTTGCGGACGACCTTTTCCTTCAGGTCGTCGCCGAAGCTGTCGACCCGGCCGGGGCTGTCCGGCGAGCGGTCACCGATCTCCTCGATGATCTCGCCCAGGTGCGGGTATTTGCCGCGGGTGGTGCCGCCCATCGCCCAGACGCCGATCTCGGAGCTGCCGTTGCCGCCGAGGACGAAGCGGTCTTGGAGGAACGCGACCTTCAGGGACTGGCGGGCCGCGGAGAGCGCCGCACCCATGCCGCCGTAGCCGCCGCCGACGACGACGAGGTCGAACTCACCTTGGTCTTCTGGGCCCTTGGGGCTATTCCACTGTGAGCGGGCGGCGACGAGCGCGGCGCCTTCGGGCGGGTTAAAGGAAGCGTCCTTGCTGAAGAGGATGGCGTCGGCGCGGCCGGCGAAACCGGTGAGGTCATGCAGGGCGAGCTTCACCTCGCCCGCGGGCAGCGTGACCTTGCCGCCTGCCTGCCAATGCCATTCGGCGCCCTCGGTACCGAACTCGGTGGCGACGGGCTGTCCGTTGACGATCAGCTGGAAGCGGCCGGGCGTGCCGGGCGCGTTCCAGTGGGCGACCCAATCCTTGGTGCGGACCCAGACGCGGTATTCGCCGGCGGCGGGGAGGCGGACCGAACCGGTGGCGTCGGCGACCGGCTTACCGAGGCCGTGGGCCAGGAGGTAGGGCGAGCCGACGATGTTCGTGAAGGAGGTGTCGAGCTTCCAGCCGCCGAAGGAGGCGAAGGATTCGGCTTCGACGAAGACCGTATCGGCGGACTGGGCGCGGCCGGAGACGGCAGCCAGCAGGGACAATCCGAGAAAGGAAAGCACGCGAGGGGACATGGGTCTATTAGATGCCATCGGGGCGGAAGATTTCCAGCCATAAGCGTCAAAGGCAGGCACACCCCCGATACTCCATACTCGATACTCCATACTCTTCATCCGGGCACAAAAAAGGGCGGCCGAAGCCGCCCTTCCCTTTCCTGTCACCTGATCGTTCAGGCCTTCTTCTCCTGGCGCTTGCGGCGACGGATCGCGGCGGCCGCGAGGGCCAGCGCGCCGAGGCCGATGCCGTAGGTCGAGGGCTCCGGCACCGCGGTCAGCGTGATGGCGCCGTTCGAGGTGTTGAAGTCGATCGCCCACAGGGCCGCCGCCGAGGCAGTGCCACCGGTGTAGGTGAACTGGCTGGTGTCGAAGGTGAACAGGTCGTTGACGTTGGTGTTCGCGCCGAGGTTCAGGCCGGTCGTATTGAACGACCCGAAGCTGAAGCGCTGGATGCCGGCCATACCCCAAATCAGCGACAGGTTGCCGGCCGAGCCACGGGTCGAGGCGTCGGACATCGAGACCAGCTTGATCACGACCTTGTTGGACGCCGAGGCACCGCTGAGGTTGAGGTTATTGAAGGAATACTGGTCGTAGCCGACGCCGGCGACCTGGGTGTTGATATCCCAGATCTTGAACTCCAGTCCGGCGCCGCCCGCGAGGGTCAGGCTGGACGTCGTGAAGCTGCCGATCGAGGCGCCGCGCGCGACGGTGCCGAGGCTGGCGACGTCCACGTTGCCGAGCGAGGTGGCGGAGACGAGCGTGCCGCCCGTGGTGCCGTTGCCGGTGACGTGGATGTCGTTGGTGACCGTGTTATTGATCACCAGCGTGCCCGTGTTGCTCACCGTGGCGGCGCCGGAGCCAAGGGCGCCGGAGTTGTTCACGGTGACCTTGCCTTGGGAGACAGTCAGTCCGCCCGAGAAGGTGTTGGCCGCCGCGAGGATGAGCTCGCCGGCGCCGGACTTCACGAGAGCACCGGTACCCGTGTTGGCACCGACGGCGAAGTTGATGCCCGTGTTGAACGTCGTGGCCGTGGTGGTGTTGTCGAACTTGACCGTCGCGGACGCGCCATCGGCCACCTTGAGGCGGGCGCCGAGATCCTGGCTGTTGGTCGATTCCCAGCGAAGGGTCGTACCGTTGGCCAGGTTGACGTTGCCGGCGCTGGAGGTAGCGCCGAGGGCGTCGAGGTAGAAGCCGAGGACGCCGCCGTTGACGGACACATCCGCATCAGGAGCGAGCGTGTTACCGGAGCCGCCGACGATCCACTGGCCGACGCCGTTCTTGACGATCGACGAGAAGACCTGGGAGGCGGCGGGCGAACCGAACGCCGTCGTAGCGAAGGTGTTGTCCAGCAGGCTGTCGCCGGACAGCGTCAACGGACGACTGGTCGCCGTGGCGGCGTCGAAGGCGACCTGCGAGGTGCCATCGATGCGGAACGCCGAGGCGTTGGC
>RFRI01000082.1 GCA_009924535.1 Verrucomicrobiota bacterium | reverse complement strand
CCTTGCGCGCGTCGCCGGCCTGCTGCGACCATCCGACGGATTCCGCTATTACGTGACGCACCCCGAGCGGGCCGTCCAGGTCGCCCTCACCAGCCTGTCCCCGACGAAAGCCGGTTCGATTCACCGTGACCCTAACCTGAAGGTCTTCGGAACTAAGCTCGATGATTCGGTCGCGTCCGCCGAGATCCTGAAGCCTGACGCCGAAGGACGGATCGAGATTCCGGCATCATTCATCGAACGCATCACCGCCTTCGGATACGGCGTCATCCTGATGGAGGGAGCCAAAGCCAGCCAACAGCCGCTGCGTCTGGAGATACGTCGGGACGGCAAGGCAGTCGCGAGCATCGAACAGCCCCTGTCCGTCGTCCCCATCGAGACGATGTACCGGCACGTGAACCTCACACGCGTGCCGACTGATTATTCCGGACGGCCTGCCCCGGTCAAAAAGCCCGCGCGCCCACAACAGATCGGCGAGCCCCAAGGCCTCCCTGACATCGAGACCAACGGCCGATGGGTGGTGCTGATCCATGGATATAATGTGCCGGCTGACGGAGCACGCGGCTGGCATGCCGAGACCTTCAAAAGACTTCATGTCCTTGGCAGCAAAGCGCGGTTCGTCGGCGTCACTTGGAACGGCGACACCGGGCTCGATTACCATAAAGCGGTCTACCACGCCTTTCAGACCGGAGATGAAGTGCCGAAAGCGCTGGGGTTCCTCGATGCCTCTCGGACGCTCCTGATCGGCCATAGCTTGGGCAACATCGTGGCGAGCCAAGCGGTGCAAGCAGGCTTCACCCCCGCTCGCTACTTCCTGCTCAATGCGGCGCTACCGATTGAAGCACTCGCCGGCAGCGATAATGCCCAAGCACACGCGACGGAGATGACCGAGGACTATTGGCGTCCCTACGAACGGAAACTCTATGCCGCCGACTGGGCGAAACTCTTCGCGCCGGGCGACTTCCGTCGCGCCCTCACATGGGAGCAATGCTTCTCGCGCGTACGAACTCTCGGTTGTGCCATTAATTACTATTCGCCCGGGGAGGATGTCACCAATTGCCCGACCGGGATGACCTCGGCCTCGGTACTTGCGACCCTGTGGTCCGGCCGGGCGGTCGACTATGGAGCCTGGAAGACCCAGGAATTGCTCAAGGGCGTCGGATGGAGTCGTTCCATCGCGGCGATCGCCATGGAAAGAACCCAGGGAGGGTGGGGCTTCAATCCCGTATGGCGTGGCCGCTTCGTGTCCAACGGGTCGACCAAGAGCACAGGCGGATATTACGAACGGATGGATCCGATCACCGCCAGGCGCATCACCTCCGCGCAACTCACCCAAGATCCGTTCTTCCGACCGCTCTATGAAGGATGTCTGTGCGGCCCACGCCTGCTCGCGCCGTCGCCGATCCTAGATTGCGCCAACATGCGCTATGACCTGCTTGCCCGGGCAATCCCTGCGATGACGTTCGCCGCCGGTGCCGTGGCGGTACCCCCGACGGGAACCGGCGCCCAAGTCGCGAATTTCAACCTGGAGACCCTCGGTCGCACAAGCCCTCAATTGTGGCCGACCGAGGGTCACATCGCCACCCGGCTGGCCGGCCGTTGGCTGCACAGCGACTTCAAGAACGTCGCCCTCCCCTTCGTCGCTCCGCTCTTCACGCACATGATCGAATCCGCCTCACTAAGATGAAAGTCCGCCTACTCATCCTACGGCTTTTCACCACGACGCTGCTAAGCCGGGATTACACGCTGACCGTCGTCGACGAGTCACACCAACCGATGCAGGACGTGGCCGTCTCGGCCTTGTTCAGTCGCATGAACGATCCGCGCTTTTCCAGCATGCGCTCTTTCGAAGGAAAGACCGACGGCCAGGGTGTCTTCCGGTTCAAGGCCGGCGATGAGATGTACCTGGATCGCTTGCGCGCAGCGAAGGAAGGTTACTTCGATGCGGATGTGACCGAGGTCCACGGCATGGGTAAAGTACCATCCGACCTGACGCACCTCATCACGCTGCCGCGCGAAACCGACGGGATCCCCCTTTGCTACAAGGAAGTGCAGCTCCGCACGCCGAACGGCACGCTGCCGAGGAAGACTTGGGTCGGCTTTGATTTCGCCATCGGGGATGTCGTCGCTCCTTGGGGTCGCGGACAGGTCACGGACATCCGCTTCTGGAACGAGGGGGAACAGGTCGGCTGGACCGCGTCCGGAGAGACCGTCGAGCGATTCCGCAAAGATAAGGACCATGCCCACTTGTCCGAAGAAGAGTTCAACGGAATGTATGGTTCCTTTCGCGGCGTCACCAAGGTAAGCTGCGCTCAACCGGGCGACGGCATCATACGCTCGCCAGCCTTCTGGCCTTATTGCCAGCTAAAGATGCCCGCACTCGCCCCCGCCGAAGGTTACGTCGCCGCCTTCGAAATTCCCTACGCAACCCTGCCCTATCCTAGCTACCAGGATGACTACGTCGGCTACTATCTTCGCGTCCGCACCAAGCTCGGGCCAGACGGGAAGGTAATCTCCGCGCACTACGCCAAGATCCAAGGGGCGATCTGGAGCGGTTACGGGGCGATCAACTTCCGTTATTATTACAATCCGGTGGCGGATGACCGACGACTGGTCCTCGACCGGCAGCGCAACCTGCTGCAGCCGCCCCCGGGCGCGCCTGGCATGGAACGGGTCCGGTATATCCCTTATGAGCGCTGATGACGGGGGCTTCCGGCTTGCCCGTCTCCTAGAACGGCAAAGAATATCTTCAGCCCCGATATCACTTTCCTGACCGCCAACCGCCCGCCCCTTCCTTTCATGCGCACCCTCTCCCAGCTCACCCTCCTCGCCGCGGCCACGGCCGCCCTCCACGGCTCTGGCTTCACCGACGCCCATACAAGCGCCAGCGTGGTCGCCACCAGCACCTACACCCAGGGCGTCTCGTCCGACGGCACGACTTCATTCGGCTACGCGCTCGGCGGCACGGCCTATAAGATCGTCGGCACGACCTACACGCCCCTCGCGAATCTCTCCGGTGGCTCTTCTTCCTTCGCTTACGCCGCCTCAAGCAATGGCTCGGTGATCGTCGGGATGGGCTATAACAGCAGCAGCGTCGAACAAGCGGTACGCTGGATTGGCGCCGGCGCCCCGACCCTCCTCGACAGCGGGGGTGTCTACGCCTACTCCGGGGCGACGGGCATCTCTGCGACCGGGTCGACCATCGTGGGCTACCTCAACACGGGCACGCCCAATCTCGACGACGCCTTCTACTACCGCACGGGGGCCATCACCTCATTGAACAGTTTCTTCGCCGGCCAAGCCAGCAGCGCCGCGGGGGTCTCGGCCGACGGCAACCTGATCGTGGGGACGGCCGGCGACTACCTGCCAGGGCCCTCCGCGGCCAATGGCTTCATCTTTAATATCACGACCTCGGCCCTGACCATCGTCGATGCCAGCGCCCACCTCCCCGCCTTCGCGACGGCCGGACTCACGCTCACGCAGCTGACCGCGATCTCGGGTAACGGCCTGGTCACCGTCGGTTATGCCTATGGCGATACGGTGAGTTCCACGCCCACTGATGCGCTGGCCTTCAGCCGCACCTCCACCGGCACATATACCGCCCTCGGCAAACTCGGCGGCGGCTTATTCGGCTGGTCCATCGCCCGCGCGGTCAATAGCACCGGCTCGGTGATCGTCGGTCAGAGCCTTAACGCCAACAGTAAGCCCGAGGCCTTCGTCTACCAGACCGGCGCGATGACAGGCCTGGGCTTCCTCGGTACGGGCGATGAATCCGATGCCACCGGCGTCTCCGCCGACGGTACGGTGATCGTGGGCTACTCGCGCATCACCGCCGGCGGCGCCGCCCGCCACGCGTTCGTCTACACGAACGTCATGCTCGATGAGACGGAGTGGATGAGCTCCCTCAACGGCCCGGGCAGCCTCGTCGCGATGACGACCAATCTCAACCAGCAGCCGCTCGAAGGCGCCCACCACCGCCCGCTGATGTCCTACGACCGCATGGGCAAGCAGAGCCAAGCCTGGGCGACCGGCGACTTCGGCACTTCCTCCCGCCAGTCCGACCGTCATACGACCTCCGGCGAGATCGGCGTGAGCCAGACCTACGGCGACTTCGTCCTCGGCGTCGCCGCGGGCCATGCCTCGATCAACCAAGACCTGCTCTTCGGCGGCAACGCCAGCATCTCGGGAAATTACCTCCTCGCCGAAGCCGACTATCGCCTGCCTGACCGGGAAAGCATCGTGTCGCTCGTGCTCCTGCGGGGCGATTACGACGCTACCGCCTCCCGCGGCTACGTCCTCGGTGGCGGCGTCCTCGACGCCTCCCGCGGCAGCACCGGCCTGAAGACCTCCAGCGCCCGCCTTCGTCTCGACGGCCCGGCCCAACAGTTCACAGGAAGCTTCTCGGTCACGCCTTTCGCCTCGTACACGGCGACCCGCACCACCGCCGACGCCTATACGGAAACCGGCGGCTCCTTCCCCGCAAGCTTCGCCGCCCAGGAACATACCGCGCAGGAAGGACGCCTCGGCGTCACCGCGAAGGTCGTCGCCACGCCCAGCACCTCCCTGCTCTTCACCGCCGAGTGGATCCACCGCTTCGACGACGCCGGCAACGGCCTCAGTGGCACCAACCTGGCGACGTCTTCCGCCTTCGCCGTCGGCGGTATCGCGCCTACCGTCAACCAGGCCCGTTTCGGCTTCGACGTGGATCACAGGCTCTCGGCCGACACCCTCGTGAACTTCTCCGTCCACGCCGCTGGCATCGGCCCGTCCTCGGACGTCTCCGCCGCCCTCAGCATCCGCCGGGCGTTCTAAGCGGCGCTCCGCGCCGCGGGGGTCTGCTGGCATGGTGAACTGCTGCGAAGCATCAGGATCAAGACAGGCCGCCCACCCGGGCGGCCTTTTTTGTGGGCACATATAAGGGTAGGGACGTGATTGCCATCACGTCCGTTCGCGGACGGACAGTCTGGGTGAAGAGACTAGCTAAGACCCGAAGACTCGCCACCTCCGGTCTCGAACGGCGGTGATGGCAATCACCGCCCTACCCATTGCGGACTAGGGCAGCACGCGGTGCTGCCCCTACCTCGATACAGACGGACGCGACACCGTCGCGTCCCTACCCTGCTTCGCAGCATGCCAGCATGCCAGCAGATCCCCACCGCACGCCTCAGCGCGCGGTCGCATCCACCAACAACCAAGCCCAGGTCGCGACGACGCCGTCGGGGCGCGCATTGAGGCGGTCGTAGTCACGGAGGAGAGACTTAAGCTCGCTCGGCGAGAGCCGCGGATCGCCGGTCACGCCGCTGCGATGGAGATGGCGGAAGAAATCGATGGCGCTCGGGTAAATCTCTTCAGACTCGAGTACACCATGGGCATGGACGTCGAAGTTCGCGCCTTTGAGCAAGGCGAGCCACTGTGCCTCATCGCGCCAACGCACGGGGCCTTCGCCGATGAGGTCGCGCAATTCGTTCAGGCAAGGATCGCACGGGACGCCGAGCAGGAGTCGGCCGCCAGCCGGTAAGGCCGCGCGCCAATGACGCAGCACCGCCGCGGGATCGGCCGCCCAATGCAGGAGGCCGGTCGAGGCGAGCGCTCCCGCCTTCTCGATGGGTCCGAACGCATTGTGCACCGACCAATTGGCGGCGGGGACGGATTGACGACCGAGTTCGACCATCGCGGGAGAGGCATCCGTGGCGTCGACGTTCACCCCCTGGGCCAGTAAGGCGGACGTGAGGAAGCCCGTACCGGCGCCGAGTTCAGTCACGCGGACGCCGCGACGGAAAGGCGCGAACGCGGCCAGCGCCTCGGCGAAGCGCTTCTGCGGCGCGGCGTGCGCGTCGTAGCTCTCGGCTCGTTCGTCGAAACGCATGGGATCAGGGGGCGAGGAACTCGCGCAGGTCGTGCCCGAGTCCTTCAATAATATGACAACCGACGATGGCTTGGCAAACGCCCTCGGGATTCAGGAGGGTATCCTGATCGCCGACATAGGCTTCCCAACCGGGGCCGAGCCCCTGACGTCCGAAAGTGATCAGCGAGATACCCGCGGGCTGGGCCAGGAGGTCCAGACCGGCCTGGAGGTATTCCTTCTCATAGGGCAGCGCGTCGCCGACCATCGGAGCCAGCCCGGCACGCTTCCGGAAGTCGGCCAAGGCGGCCGGGGCATCCGTGTCGATCCAGCGACGCAGCCACTTCACCTGAGTCTCGGAGTACTTCCCGCACTTGCCGTGTTCGGAGCAGAACGACGTGAACGGGGCGAAGAGCAACACCTTGGACGGGAACTGCACGCCACGGGCGCCAGCCTCGAGGATGAGGTGCGCGCCGAGCGACCACGCGATGACGGCATCACAGCCGGCAAGATTCTCCGCCGCGCCCACGACGGGCGGGTAGATGAGGTGCTCGGCGTCAGGCGCGTGGGCCAACGCGGTGGCCTTCATCTCCTCGAGCGAGACGCCCCAGCCGCCGATCCAGCCGATTTTCATGCGGTAACGCCCTTCAAGGCGGAG
>RFRI01000081.1 GCA_009924535.1 Verrucomicrobiota bacterium | reverse complement strand
GGAGGTTGTTTTGGTCATCAGGTTTTATTTTGGGGTGATGCCTATGTTCTCCGCCGATTGACCATAGTCAACGTGCGTCGGGACACACCCCGCTTAGACGCTCTAATCTGCCCGCTTTATCACCTTCTCCTTGCCCTTACGGCCTGCCGATGCCTATTTGGTCAGCAGAATGAAAACGCCGCCCTTGCCCAAGGAAGCACTGATGACCGTCACGGGCCTGCCGTTCCCTCTCAAAGCCAAAGGTAAAGTCCGCGAAGTTTTCGATCTCGGCGAACACTACCTCATCGTGGCTACGGATCGTCTGTCCGCTTTCGACGTCGTGATGCCCAATGGCGTTCCCGGTAAAGGCATTCTGCTTACGCAAATCAGCCTTTGGTGGTTCGAACAAGCTAAAGCGGTGTTCCCGACGCACCTCGTGCCTGATCACCTGGCGGCTTTGACGCGCGCCCTCAAAGGACACGAACACCTGATCCCGCGCTCGATGCTGGTGCGCAAACTCGTCCCTCTACCCGTCGAAGCCGTCGTTCGCGGCTACCTCGCCGGCAGCGGCTTCAAGGAATATACCAAGACCGGCGCGATTCTGGATCATGCGCTCCCTAAAGGTCTGCTCGACGGTTCACCGCTGCCTGAGCCGATTTTTACCCCTTCGACCAAGGCGGCCGAAGGTCACGACGAAGCCATCACCTGCGCGCGCTGCAGCGAAATCTTAGGTCCGGATGTTTTCCGAAAAGTCCACGACACTTCGATCGCTCTTTATAAGATGGGACGCGACCGGGCCGCCAAGGCCGGCGTCATTCTCGCGGATACCAAATTCGAGTTCGGTCATGCGCCCGATGGTTCGCTCGTGCTCATCGATGAAGTCCTGACTCCGGATTCTTCCCGTTATTGGCCAGCCTCGACGTGGCAACCCGGCCGGGCGCAACCCTCTTACGATAAGCAATTCGTCCGTGATTGGCTCGAAGCCCAGCCTTGGAATAAGACCGCGCCGGGACCGACCCTTCCCGCGGACGTCGTCGCCAAGACGCAGGCCCTCTACCAGGAATGCCTTGAGCGGCTGACTTCGTAAGAAGTTGATTCGTTGAACAGTTGGCCGGTTGGCCAGAAAAATATACAGAAGAGGACAGCACGTGGTGCTGTCCCTACCCGATATGCCGCGGAACCGCGGTCGACAGGCAGGGTCGGACATGTTACCAAATCAATCATGAAGCTCACCCCGCTCCTTGCTCTACTTTTCGCCGCCGCGTCTTTCGCCGCGCCACCTGAGCCAAAATTCAAAGCGCAGGAGATCGATAAAGTCAGCATCGGTTACGGGCTGGCGATTGCCGACGTCGATGGCGACGGCAAGCCGGACATCATTCTCGCCGACCAGCATACGGTGCAGTGGTATCATAACCCGGACTGGAAGAAGCACATCATCGCCGAAGACCTTACCAAGGAAGACAACGTCTGCGTCGCCGCCCAAGATATCGATGGCTCGGGTAAGTGCGCCATCGCCGTAGGCGCCGGCTGGAATGCCTCCGATACCGTCAAGAGCGGCGCGGTCTTTTATCTTATCCCGCCGGCCGATCGCACCCAGAAATGGGAGGCGGTAAAGCTGCACCATGAGCCGACCGTCCACCGCATGCAATGGGTCGAAGTCGCCAAGGGACGATGGGATCTCGTCGTCCAGCCTTTGCACGGCGTGGGCAATAAGGCGGGTGCGGGCGTCGGCGCCAAACTGCTCGCCTATGAAAAGCCGGCCAACCCGAAGGACGAATGGAAGATCCATGTCATCAACGACGTCGGCCACATGACGCATAACCATCAACCTGTCCGGTGGAACGCTGGCGCCGCGCAACAGATTCTTTCGGGCTCCAAAGAAGGCCTCTGGTTCAACGCTCCGCAGGGCGACGGCTGGACCTCCGTGCAACTGACCAACGTCGCCGTCGGTGAAGTGCGCGACGGCAAGTTGCCGAACGGTCAGACCTTCCTCGCTACCGTCGAACCCATGCACGGCACCGCCTCCGCCGTTTACACCAAAGCCGCCGATGGCTCCTGGAACCGACTCCAAGTCCTGGATGGCTTCAAGGACGGCCATGCCGTCGCTTGCGCCGACTTTCTCGGCACCAAGTCAGATCAGTTCATGATTGGCTGGCGCGGGACGGATCCGGGCAGCCGCCTACTCACGCCGCTCGACGATGCGGGCAAGACTTGGCGCACGAGCGTGATCTCGACCAAGGAAATGGCCGTCGAAGATTTTAAGGCCGCCGATCTTGATGGCGACGGCAAGCCGGACCTGATTGCCGCCGGACGCCAGACCAAGAACCTCATCATCTTCTGGAACGTCCGCTGAGGCCTTTTTTAAATCAGCATGAAAAAGCCCTCATGAGAGGGCTTTCTGCTTTCAGGAAATAGTCCGACTAGGATTTGAACCTAGACAAGGAGAATCAGAATCTCCTGTGCTACCATTACACCATCGGACTGTCCTGAGTCGTCTGACGATGGGACTCCCCGGCGGTTCGTCAAAAAGAAAGAAAGGCGGAAAAAGGGCGGAAAAGCCGATTCCTGCTTCAAGTGGCAGGTGGCAGCCCCAGGTGGCGGGTGCCGGGCGGAGCGTTAAACCCAAAGGGAGACCGGAGAACCGGATGATTAGCTGGGGCTATTCATACCGCAGCAAACTTCCCGGTTCCCGGTCTCCCTTTGAGTTCATCGCCCTCTGGTCCACCGAGCCTCTGGGCCTCCGGGCCTCTATTTATTTGGCTCTTCCCGGCGCCCGATCCACGACCTTCTTCATCCGGCGCAAAATCTCACGCAGGCGTTCGCGGGGACAGCCGAAATTGAGACGCACATGGCCGGGGCCGCCGAAGTCGGTGCCGTTGCTGAAACCGATGCCGCCCTTCTCGAACTCGGCGTGCGCGTCCTCGAAGCCGAGGGCGGTGATGTCGAACCAGACGAGGAAGCTGGCCTGCGGGCGCTGACGGAGGACGACGCCGGGCATGGACTTGAGCTCCTGCTCGATGAGGTCGAGGTTGCCACGGAGATATTCGACGCACTCAAGGCGCCAGGGTTCGCCGTGCTCGAACGCGGCCTGGGTGGCGGCGAGGCCGAAGACGTTCTGGTCGAGCGAGAGGCCCTGGATGATCCGGCGGAAGCGCGTGCGCAGGCCGGCGTCAGGGATGATCGCGAAGCCGCAGGTGAGGCCGGCGATATTGAAGGTCTTGCTCGCGGCCATCAGCGTGACGGTGCGGGCAGCGAGGTCCTCGCCCATCGCGGCGAAGACGGTGTGCTTGGCGGCCGGATCCAACACGAGGTCACAATGGATCTCGTCGGAACAGACCGTGAGCTCATGCTTGCGCACAAGGGCGGCGAGGCGATCGAGCTCGGCGCGGTCGAAGACGCGGGCAAGCGGGTTGTAAGGATTGCAGAGCAGGAGCACCTTGGCGTGCGGCTGCGCGCAGGCGGCCTCGAGCTTGGCCCAGTCGAACGTCCAGCGGCCGCCCTCGAACACCATCTCGAGCTTGAGGGGGTTGCGCTCGGACAGGACCGGCGCGGTCATGAACGGCGGGTAGACGGGGACGGTCGTGACGACGGACTCGCCGGGCTTGCTGGCGCAACGGATGGCGGCGTGGATGCCGGGCACGAGCGAGCACATGCACGTGATCCACTCGGGCTTGATCTCCCAGCCATGGCGGCGACGGACGTGGTTGACGATGGAAGCGAAGACGGCGTCGCGCTGCGCGGGGTAACCGTAGACGCCGTGCGCGGCGCGGGCCTGGACGGCTTCGATGACGGCGGGCGGCGCCTTGAAGTCCATGTCCGCGATCCAGCAAGGGATGATGTCCTTGTCGGAGTACTTGTGCCACTTGGTGCTGTCGGTCCCGGCGCGTTCCGGACAGCTGTCGAAATCGAAAGCCATAGTCTGAGGTGAACCTTGGATTGAACCGCACGTCGGGCAAACGCAATCTGCCGACATGCCGTCCGCCCGTGTCATGCCCGCCGACCTCTCCGGATGCCGGGTACGCGTCGGCACCCTCGACGGCTTCGCGGTCGCGGTGACCGAGTCCGGCGAACTGATCCTGCGTCTCCCGACCCGGTCGGCGGAGTTCCGCCGCCGGCTGATGTCCTGGGGTTGCGTCGTGGTCGCCGGCCGCCTGCCGAAGGTCCGCGCCATCCGCGCCCACGGCTCCCGCTTCCAGCTCAAGGTCTGGCAAGCCTGCCAGCGCATCCGCCCTGGCCAGACCGCCACCTACGGCGCGATCGCCAAGACCGTCGGCTGCCGCTCCGCCCAAGCGGTCGGCACCGCCCTCGGCGCCAATCCCCTCGCGGTCCTCATCCCCTGCCATCGCGTCGTCAGCGCCACCGGCCCCGGCGGCTTCGCCTGGGGCCTCGCCCGAAAAGCCCGCTGGCTGCAGGCCGAACGCGATGGGCTGGCTGGCTGACCTCGACCGCGGGTTCTTCGACCTGGCCTTCCCTCGCGACTGCGCCGTCACGCAGGAGCCGATGGACGACGAGGTCCGCCTCCACCTCTCGCCCGCCGGAGCCGACCGACTCGCCCGCATCGCCGACCCGCGCTGCCTGACCTGCGGCCACCCCTTCGAAGGCATCCTCGAAGGCGACCGGGCCTGCCCCCACTGCCTCGACCTCCGGCCGGCCTTCGCCCGGGCGGTCTGCGCCTTCCGCGCCCGCGGACCGGCGCGCCGGATCATCCATCGGATCAAATATGAACGCTGCCCCTTCCTGGCGGACGACCTTGCCCACGCGGCCCTCGCCGACGACGTCTTCCGACGGCACCTCGCCGGGTCAGTGCTGGTGCCGGTCCCGTTACACGCCGCCCGCAAATTCGACCGCGGCTATAATCAGGCGGAACGCATCGCGACCTTCCTGGCGTCGCACGTCGCCGGCTGCCGGGCAGAATTCCTCCTCCGCAAGCAACACGAGACCGTCTCGCAGACGAGGCTCGGCCGACAGGAACGCCGTAAGAACGTCGCGGGCGCGTTCGTCGTCGCCGACGGCATGTCGGTCGATCCGCTCACGCGCTATGTCGTCATCGACGATGTCCTCACCACCGGGGCGACTTTGCATGCGTGCGCGGTGACGCTGAGGGAGGCCGGGGCCGTGTGCGTGGATGCGGCGGCATTGTGCCATGGGTAGGGACAGCACCACGTGCTGTCCTATGTGCAAAAGTGCAAATCGGCCTACGGCCTGTGCAAAGGTGCAAATGTGAGAGACGTTTCAGGTGACGGGTGACGGCCACGGGCACCGGGAACTCAGGCTCCGGCTTTTCGGCCATCAGCATCGGGTGGCTGTAGCCGGCTGCTGAAGCCTGAACGGCTGACACCCGAAAGGCCGATACCCCGGGGGCTGTCGCCTGTCACCCGATATGTGCATCCCACCTTTGCACGTTTGCACGCGGCTCCGCCGCAGTTGCACCTTTGCACGGTCTTGGCTCGGCGGCTATGCCGCCAGCGCCGCATCCAGCTCCGCTTCGCTAAACCCCATCTTCTTCACGACGAACTCCCGCATATCGGGGGCGAGCGGCGCGGTGAAAGTCCGCGTGATGCGCGGGGGGAAACGGAACTCGAGCTTGGCGGCGTGCAACGCCTGACGGCCCATCTCCAGCGCGGCGCCGAGACGAGGCGTCCAGCCGTGCGCGACGAATTCCATGTAGAGCGAATCATCGCCGCCGTAGAGCTTGTCGCCGATCACGGGCAACCCGAGCCAGAAGGCGTGCGCGCGGATCTGGTGCTTGCGGCCGGTGTGCGGCTGCACGCGCGCGAGGGTGTAGCCGTTGCGCACGAGCACGGGCTCGAAGAACGTCGCGGCGGGCAACGTGCCTGGACCTTCGCGGACCGCGGTCTTCACGACGACCTGGCTGGTCTCGTCCGGACCGAGCGGTTGGTCGACCATGACAGGTTCCTTGAGCTCGCCCTTAAGCAAGGCGTAGTAGGTCTTGAGCACCATGCGGCGCTCCATCGCGGTCTGCGCGGCCGAAGCGGCGTCATAATGCTTGGCGATGAGGATCACGCCGCTGGTCTCGCGGTCCAGGCGGCTGACGAGGTGCGAGACGTCCATCTGCTTCCATTCCTTCACCGCGCCGACGAGCGAGGACCACGGGCCGTCCTTCGACGGGTGGCACACGAGCCAGCCCGGCTTGTCGAAGACCATGTAGTCGTCGTCTTCCTGGATCAGCCACTTCGGCAGCTCCGCCGGATCGACCTTCGGGGTGGTGCTGCTGGGCGGGACGAAAGAGTAGTCGGTCATCGGGTGGCAGGCAGGCGATCCTGCCAAGCATCAGGGAGTCCGTGGCCGCGCAGGCGCGCGAGGACTTCGCCGACGAGGTAAAGCGAACCGAGCACCACGATCGTCTCGCCGTCGGCGACGCACGCGGCCGGCGACGGGAAAAGTTCGGCGACCGAAGCGCGGCGCACGTCGCCGCGGAAGTCGGCCGGGATGAGGGCGGCAAGCTCGTCGACGGAGCAGGCGCGTTCGTTGTCGGGCCGCACGAGCACGAGCTTGCCCGCGGACTTCGCAGCGGCCGCGACGAGCGGACGAGCGCGGTCAATACCGAGCGCGCCGACGATCACGG
>RFRI01000009.1 GCA_009924535.1 Verrucomicrobiota bacterium | reverse complement strand
GCCGAACCGGCCTTGGCTCCGATGCTGCGGCGTTATGTCCTGGACCGGGCCGACTTCGGCGAGGGTATCATCCAGCGTCTGGCCGAACGTATCACCCCGACGGGCCAGGACCTGCCGGTCATCCTTCGCGTCCTCGGCGAAGCCGTCGCTTCCGATCCGGAGGTCCTCTCGCAGATGCGCGCCGACATCCGCGCCACGCTCGAACGCGATCCGGCGACGGAGCATGCGCTGATCCCGTATCTTTGGTACAAAGGTTTCCACGCCATCTCGACCCATCGCCTCGCGCATGCGCTCTGGAAGGCCGGCCGCAAGGAACTCGCCACGCACCTGCAGTCGCTCGTCTCCGAGCACCTCGGCGTCGACATCCATCCCGCCGCCCGCTTCGGCGTGGGCATCCTGCTCGACCACGCCACCGGCTTCGTCGCCGGCGAGACCAGCGTGGTGGCGGACAACGTCTCTTTCCTGCACGAGGTCACCCTCGGCGGCACCGGCAAGGCCCGCGGCGACCGTCATCCGAAGATCCGTTCCGGCGTGCTCGTGGGCGCCGGCGCGAAGATCCTTGGCAACATCACCATCGGCGAGGGCGCCAAGATCGGCGCCGGCTCCGTGGTGCTCAAGGACGTCGCCCCGCATACCAGCGTGGCCGGGGTGCCCGCGGTGATGATCGGCCAGACCACCGTCGACGCCCCGGCACTCGACATGGACCACTCGCTCTAGGCCATGCCTCACGCCCGTCCTCCGCAGGAACGTCCCGGCGACGCCCGCGTCCTGGACTGCCTTTACCGCGTCGGTGCCTTCGTCAACTCGACGGAAGACCCGCGCGAGGCCCTCGACTTCATCCTCGCCGAGATCGTGCAGACGCTCGGTGCTTCCAGCGCCTCGATCGCGCTGGTGGAGCCCGCCACGGGCTCGCTCCGCATCGAGGTGAGCAATGGTCTGGACGACGCTTCGATCAAGCAGGTCATCGGTCAAGGGCAGGGCATCACCGGCTGGGTCGCCCTCTACGCCAAGCCGCAGCGCATCCCTGATGTCTCCAAGGACCCGCGTTACGTCGAGATCCGCAAGGGCATCCGTTCCGAACTCGCGGTCCCCATGGAACTCATGGGGAACGTCATCGGCGTGGTGAATTGCGACTCCGACCGGCTCGACGCCTTCACGGAGCAGGACGTCGCCTTCCTCGCGCTGCTCACCAACGAGGCCTCCAAGGCCGTCGGTCGTATCTGGTTGCTGCGTCAGCTGCGTTCCAAGGCCGCCCAGCTCGAGGCGTTGGTGCGTGCCGCGCAGGGTCTCGCCCGCGAGCGTGACGAGCCGGGCATCTCGCAGGACCTTGCCCGTCACACCCGCGGCCTGCTGGGCGCCCGCGCCTGCGCCTACTACAAGATCGTCGACGACGTGCTGTTGCTGAAGCACCTCGACGGCGAGCTGAGCGGTAGCGAGCTCGCCCCGAGCATCGCGGTGAACCAGACCTCGCTCGGCACCGTCGTGGGCCGTGGCCGGCCGGTCGTCGTGCCGCTCGCGGGCAAGACCGAGGAGCACCTCTTCCTCAAGCTTTCCGAGCCCGTCGCTTCTTCCTCTTTGCTGGCGGTCCCGGTCCGCTACGAAGACGACACATTCGGCGTGCTGATGTGCGTCGCCATGGGCGCCTACCGTTTCTCCGACGACGACAAGCATCTCGTCACCGCGCTGTCCTCGTTCGGCGCTTCCTCGATCCAGAACGCTCGCCTCTACGCCAAGGTCTTCACGGTCGAAGAAGGCCTCCGCCGCAGCGAGCGTCTCACCGCCCTTGGCCTGCTTTCGGCCGAGGTGGCCCATGAGATCCGCAATCCTTTGACGGTGATGAAGCTGCTTTCGGATACGCTATCGCAGGGCATGGCTCCCGACGACCCCAAGATGGAGGACCTCGATGTCATGCGTGAGAAGATCGCCCACATGGAGGGCGTCGTCTCCCGCGTGCTCGGGATGAGCAAGGCCCAGTCCGGCGCGTTCCGCGTCGTCGACCTCCGCAAGGCGACCGAGAACGCCGTGCTGCTGCTCCGTCTGAAGCTTCAGCAGCTGGGCGTGAAGGTGGAAGTCAGCGGCGATCAGGTCATCCCCGCCATCGAGGGCAACCCCGGCCAGATCCAGCAGGTCTTCCTTAACCTGATGATGAACGGCGTCCAGGCCATGACCGGCGGCGGTCTGCTGTCGCTGCATATCGGCGTCGAGCCCGGTCCGCAGGGCGAAGTCGTCGTCGTCCGCATCACCGACACCGGCACGGGCATCCCTCAGGAGATCCTGCCCAAGATTTTCGACTCCTTCTTCACCAGCCGCGAAGACGGCACCGGCCTCGGCCTCGCCATCGTGAAGCGCATCATGCGCGACCATCGCGGCGACATCATCGTCGAGTCCACCGGCCCCGGCGGGACGACGTTCAAGTTCTGGTTTCCCGTCGGGAAGTGAGCCAGGCCTTGCCTGCCTTGATGAGCAAGGGCAAGAAGGAGAGGAAGATCACGCTCAGGATCACCAGTTTGGGGTCCTTGCGGAGCGGCGTGTGGCCGATGATATGACCCAGCAAGACGAGGGAGCCGATCCAGATCACGGCGCCGGCCACGTTCCATAAGAAGAAACGACGCGGAGGCATCTTCCCCATGCCGGCGACGAAAGGAACGAAGGTCCGGATAATCGGGAGGAATCGCGCCAGGACCAGGGAGGCTGCACCTTTTTCCGCGTAGTAGAGGCGAGCGGCCTCGAGGTGACGGCGCTTGTAGAGCCAGCCGTCTTGCCATTTTTCGACACGTTCGCCGAACTTCGCGCCGAGCCAGCGGCCGAGCTCGTTCCCGATGATAGCGGCGAGCGTCAGGCAAATTACCAGATTCCAAGGGTCTAGCTTGAAATCGGCTTCGGAGAGGGGAACCGTGTAGATTCCGGCGAAGACGATCATCGAATCGCCGGGCAGGAAGAAACCGAAGAGCAGGCCGGTCTCGGCGAAGACGATGAGGGTCATCACGGCCAACCCGCCGATCTTGATCATCTCTTCCACGTTCGACATCGATTGGAGCGCGGACTTGAGGGTGCTGAACCAGTTATCCATGCGTCCATTAAGGAAGGGCTCGGGGGATTGGCAATCGCCCTTGAAGGAATCATCCTTTCCCGTCACGTTGGTCGCGTCGCATGTCGCCTGAATACGAATCCTCCTCGGTCCTGCTCCGCCGCTCGGCTTTGCAGCACGGTCTGGCCGGTCAGGCGGCCTTGGAAGGGGAGTTCGTTCCGCGGGCCAAGGTGTTCCTGGCGGAAGCGCGCGAGATCCAGCTGGCGGCCCATCGGGCCGGCGTCCTGGGCGGCGAGGTCGCCCGGCTGCGCTCCGACGCGATCGACATCCTGTTCGACGCGCTTTTCCTGAAGGCCGGTCCGGCGGCGGCCGCCATCAGTCTCGTCGCCACGGGCGGCTACGGCCGCGCCGAGCTCTGCCCGCTCAGCGACATCGACCTGCTGGTGCTCGTCCCGCGGCATTCGGCCGCCACGAAGGCGCTGGTGGAAGCCATCCTTTATCCTTTGTGGGATCTCGGCCTCAAGGTGGGCCAGTCGGTCCGGACGGTCACCGAGTCGACCAACTATGCGAAGGATGACCTGCACCTGCATGTCGCCTTGCTTGAGACGCGCCATCTCTGCGGTTCGGCCGAACTTTACGCCCAGCTCGAGGCCAAGACCGCGGCCTTGCTTTCCGGTCAGGCTTGGAGGCCCTTTGCGCGAGCCATCGTGGAATCTCAGCGCAAGCGTCGCGAGAAGGCCGGTGGCAGCGCCTACCTCCAGGAGCCGGACCTGAAGAATGGCGTGGGGGCTCTTCGCGATGTCCAAGGCTGCATCTGGATCGCCCGCACGGCCCGCAACGGTGTCGGCCCGGCCGGTCTCGCCGCTTCCGGCTTCCTGCCCTCCGTCGATTTGCAGAAGTTCGAAGAAGCCAAGCAGGTGCTGCTGCGTCTCCGCTGCGAGCTGCACTTCCAGGTGACCCGTCCCACCGAGCAGCTTTCGCTCGAGCGCCAGGACACGATGTCCCAAGGACTCGGCTATCGCGGCACGCTGACCGAGCGCATCGGCGGGATGATGCGCGAGTATTTCGATGCGGCCGACCATGTGCGCCGTTGCGCCGAGATCGTCGAAGGCGCCGTGATGGGTGAGCCCGAGCCCGAAGGGTGGGGCGCCCCTTTCATCATGGACGGATTGCGTGTCGTCCCTGGCGGAACCGTCACCGCTGAGCATCGTCTCGTGTTCGAGGAAGATCCCGGCCGCCTTGTACGTCTGTTCCGGATCTGCCAGATCCATGAAGCCCGCCCTGACCGCGCCCTCTCCTTGCTGGTCCGCGAGCGCGCCCACCTGCTGACTCCTTCGCTCGCCGCATCGGAGGAGGCCAGCAGCGCCTTGCGTGCCATGCTGACCGAAGGCGGTCGCGTCTACGCCACCTTGAACGCGCTGCGCGAGCACGGCCTGCTCTATCGCTTGGTCCCGGAGTTCGCGGGGTTGCACTGCCTGGTGCAGTTCGAGTTCTACCATCGCTGGACGGCCGACGTGCATACGCTGCGCTGCCTGATGGAGCTGGACGCGATCTATGCCGGCGAGACGGACGTCGATCAGCGCTATCGCACCGTCGTCCTCGGCTCCGAAGCCCCGTCGCTCCTCTACGCGATCCTCTTCCTGCACGATATCGCCAAGTCCGGTGGGATCGAAGGCCATGCGGAACGCGGCGTGCCCATCGCTGACAAGGTGCTCGAACGTCTTGGTTTCGATGCGCGCGAGCGCGAGATCGCCGCCGGCGTCATCCGCCATCACCTCGTGATGGGGCTCTACTGGCAACGCCACGACATCGACGATCCGGCCAACATCGACCGTTTCGCCCGCCTGATGGGCGACGAGCAGGTCCTGCGCAGTCTCTTCGTGCACACGCGCTGCGACGCACGGGCCACCTCACCGGATCTCTGGACCGATTTCAAGGACGGCCAGCACTGGTCGCTTTATCGTCGCACCCTCGCCAAGCTCGCCGGCGAAGCCGAGCATGACCACGGCGCCGTCGTGGCCGTCCTGCGCGCCGCCACCGCCGCCATCCTCGGCGCCGAAGTCCCGGCCGACGAGATCGAAGCCCACTTCACCACGATGCCGCAGGGCTATTATCTGCATGCCGCGGCCGAGGACGCCGCGCATCACCTGCGCATGATCCATCGCCTGATCGCTTCGGTCTCGGAGGCCGACGCCGAGGTCTCTTTGCGGCCGATCGTGGAGTGGCATGATGACGCCGGCTCCGGGCAGTCGATGGTCACCGTCGTCACCTGGGACCGGGCCGGTCTGTTCAGTCGCATGGCCGGAGCTTTCGCCGTCGCCGGCATCAACATCGTCTCGTGCCGTGCCTTCTCGCGCGACGACGACGTCGCGATCGACTTCTTCAAGGTCGTCCTGCCCGTCGGCAAGGAAGTCGCTTCGAAGGA
The DNA here is from genome assembly GCA_009924535.1 of Verrucomicrobiota bacterium. Taxonomy (GTDB): domain Bacteria; phylum Verrucomicrobiota; class Verrucomicrobiia; order Opitutales; family UBA953; genus UBA953. The sequence continues at coordinate 9,108 of RFRI01000009.1, read as the reverse complement.
ACGTTTCACCGCGGCCTTGGCGAAATCGCTGCTCGAAGGCACCGACCTCGTGGAAGACGTCGCGGCCGAAGAGCAACGCGCCCTCATGACCGCACCGCGTCGCAAGGCCTTCGTGCCGCTGGCCGCCAAGGTCGAGGTCTACTATGAGGTCGAGCTGACCCGTACGGTCATCGAACTCCAGTGCAACGATCGCCTGGGTCTGTTGTTCCGCGTCGGCCGCGCCATCCGGGAGGCCGGCTACGCCATCACTTTCGCCAATATCGCGACCGAGCAGGGTTTCGCCATCGACACCTTCTACCTGACGCCGGAGCGCGGCCTGACCCGTGATCCGCACCCGCCGGAGGCCTTGGCCGAGGTCTTGCGCGGAGTGGTCTCCTGAGCGTCGTCCCACCTTGCTTCGGTCGGGGAATCGCCCAAAGTAGGGCGGTCCCGCCATGAACAAGCTGCTCACCCTCCTGAAGTCCGGCCTCATCGCCTGCGCCGCCGGCGTTCTCCTCCTCGCGGCCGACTCCAAGCCTTCCACCGAAAAGCCCATGACCACTCCTCCCAAAACCGAGAAAGCCACCTTCGGAGCCGGCTGCTTCTGGGGTGTCGAATATCAATATGCCAAGATTCCGGGCGTCCTCTCGGCCGTCAGCGGCTATGCCGGCGGCAAGATCGAGAACCCGACCTACGAGGACGTCTGCTCCCACACCTCCGGCCATGCCGAAGTCATCGAGGTGACCTTCGATCCGGCCAAGGTGACCTACCGCACGCTGGTCGAGTATTTCTTCAAGATGCACGACCCGACGCAGGTCAACCGTCAAGGGCCTGACATCGGCGATCAATATCGTTCGGTCATCTTCACCCATTCGCCCGAACAGAAGAAGATCGCGGACGACGTGAAGATCGCGCTGACCCTCGCCAAGGCTTTCAGCCGGCCGATCGCCACCCAGATCGAGGCCGCTCCTAAGTTCTGGCCCGCGGAGCAATATCACCAGAAGCATTACCAGCTGCGCGGCACCAAGCCGTACTGTCACCTGGTGCCCTTCGCGGAAGAGAAGTAAGTCGTGGCTGAACGGCGCCTCGGGTCGGACGACGCTCTGCCTGGCCTCGGTCAGGGGGTCCCCGATGCCATCCCGGAGCGCCGTCGCCCGCTGGCTTCGCGGATGCGTCCCCGCAACCTCACGGAGGTCGTCGGCCATGCCGGCTTACTCGGGCCTGAAGCCTTGCTGCCGCGCCTGATCAAGGCCGACAACTTCGGTTCGCTGCTGTTCTACGGTCCGCCCGGTTGCGGTAAGACGACTTTGGCCGAGGTCATCGCCGCTGAGACCCAATCCTTCGTCGTCCGCGTCAATGCCGTGCTCTCCGGCACGCCGGAGCTGCGCGAGATCCTGGCCGACTCGCGTCGCCAGCCTTCGCGGAAGACCGTCCTGGTGGTCGACGAGATCCATCGGTTCAACAAGGCCCAACAGGACCTGCTGCTGCCGGACGTCGAAGCCGGCGTGGTCCGCCTGATCGGCTGCACGACCCATAATCCCGGTCTCTATGTCGTGCCGGCTCTCTTGAGCCGCAGCCACCTTTTCCGTCTCGACCCCTTGTCGCCTCCGGAGATCGCCGCTTTCCTGGGGACGGCGCTCACCGATAAGGCGCGCGGTCTGGGCGCCCTCGGTATCAAGGCATCGGAGAAAGTCCTCCAGCAGGTCGCGGAGATGGCTTCGGGTGACCTGCGTCGCGCGTTGAACTGCCTCGAGACCTTGGTCCTTTCCGCCCCGGCGCTGGGAAGCGTGACCGACGAAGCCGTGGCGTCGTTCGCGCGCGAGCGTCGCATCCGTTACGACGATGGCGGCGACGATCACTACGACACCGCTTCGGCCTTCATCAAGTCCGTCCGCGGCGGCGATCCCGATGCCGCCCTGTATTGGCTGTTCCTGATGCTCGAAGGCGGGGAGGAGCCCCGCTTCATCGCGCGCCGTCTCGTCATCTGCGCTTCCGAGGACGTCGGCTTGGCGGATTCCCGCGCCCTGGGCGTCGCCACCGCGGCCTTCCAGGCGTGCGAGATGGTCGGCATGCCCGAGTGCGAGTATGCGCTCGCCCATGCGACGCTCTTCCTGGCGCTCTCGCCTAAGAGCAATAGCACGACCGTGGCGATCTCCGGGGCCAAGGACGCAGTCCGCAAGATGCCTCGTCAGGAGGTACCGCTGCACCTCAAGGATGCGCACAATAGCGTCAATAAGAGCCTCGGGAACGGTGGCACCTATCGTTACAGCCACGACTATCCCGAAGCCATCAGCGGACAGGAATACCTTAGCCGCCCGCTTTCGCTTTATCATCCCGGCGAGGCCGGCGCCGAGCCGCAGATCGCCGAACGTCTGGCCCGGTGGCGCGAGCTCAAGGCCGCGCTGAAGAAGAAGGACGGACGTCCGTGAGCAAGGTCGCGCCACGTCTGCCGTGGTTCGGTCCGGGCAAGTTCCCGCTCTACCTCGCGCCGATGGCCCGTCACACCGACGTGGCCTTCCGCCAGCTGTGCAAGGAGCAGGGCGCCGACGTGATGGTCACGGAGTTCGTGCAGTCCGAGGCGCTCATCCGCGATAACGCCAAAGCCTGGGAGATGGTCGACTTCACCGAAGGCCAGCGTCCGATGGGCGTCCAGATCTTCGGCGCCACGCCCGCGTCGATGGCCAAGGCGGCTCGCCTGGTATGCGACCGCATGAGGCCCGACTTCCTCGACCTTAATTTCGGTTGTCCCGCGCATAAGGTCATCGAACAGAACGCCGGCTCGGGGCTGTTGCGCTGCACGCCGCTGCTCTACGATCTCGTGAAGGCCGTGAAGGATGCGATTCCCGACGTGCCGCTCACCGCGAAGATGCGCCTAGGCTGGGATCACTCCACCATCGTGGCCGTCGAGGTGGCCGGCCGCTTGCAGGAACTCGGGGTCGAGGCCTTGGCGGTCCATGGCCGCACCAAGGAGCAGGGTTATTCCGGCGAGGCCCACTGGGGCTGGATCGCCCGGGTGGCCGCTGCGGTCGATATCCCTGTCGTCGGCAACGGTGATGTGAAGGACGGTGCTTCGGCGCTGCTCCGGCGTCGGGAGACCGGTGTCTCCGGGTTGATGGTCGGCCGCGCGGCGCTCGGTAACCCTTGGATTTTTGCCCAGATCAAGGCCGCGATGGAGGGCAGGGAAGGGTCCGCCGCCGAAATCGGCATGCAACAGCGCTGGGATTGCATGATTCGCTTGGCCGAGCTCACGATCGAAGTGCATGCCTCGCGTCTCGGCTCGCGCGACGTACGTTGGATGCTCGATCGCATGCATCCCTTGACCCACGGGCTGCCTGGGTCGCGTAAACTCCGTGACCGGCTTCGTCACTGCCTGACCTTGGACGACCTACGACGGCTGCGCGACGAGCACCTCGCGGAATCGGTGAAGTGAATTAAAACCCCTATTCGCAAGGTGACGGTGAAGGTGTGACGGACGTGCAACAGAAACCTCACTTTCTTATCTACAGGGGTCCTGTTAATAACCTGTGCAGGGCTTGCTCTTGTCCCTCGTCACCGCGCGTTCACAAATGCCACCCGATTCGCCCCCCACGGATCGAAGCTGGCCCCACCGCCGGACACTAAACGGAGGAAACCAATTTTTAACGTCTCAAGCATCCACTCATCAACGACTTACGAGGACTCTTTCTTCCCTCACCTTCTTGGCACGGAAGCAGTTAAAACCTTAAGGTCGTTTCATTAACATCCCTTTTACAAAAAAACCTCACTTTCGGGCTTCCAAAGAGCCTGTGAACAACCTTTCTCAATCCTCCCCCTTTCTCATGTCCCCTTCCGTCAGCCACCTATCCCTTTGGGAGACCGCAAAAAGCGAACTCCGTAACACGCTTCCACGCGCCGACTTCGAAACCTGGATCTCTTCCCTGCAGCCCCTGAGCATCATCGAAGGCAAGGTCCTCGTCCTGGAAGCTCCGTCGGTGCTCACTGAAGCCTGGGTCAACAGCAATTACGCCGAGGTGCTCCGTCGTCAGCTCACGCTCGTCGCCGGACGTAACATGGATTTCCGTCTGACCGCTTCGATCGACGCTTCGCGCGACGCCGTTCCGGCTCCTGCGCCGGTCGTGCGCGCCTCGCGTCAGTCCGCGGCCACTGCTTCGCCGGCTCCGGCGATCAAGGCGACCAACACGTTCGATCATTTCATCGTCGGTCCCGAGAACGAGATGGCCCATGGCGCTTCGCTCGCCGTCGCCAAGGAACCCGGCCACTACTACAACCCGCTGTTCATCCATGGTCCGACCGGCCTCGGCAAGACCCACCTGATGCATGCGATCGCCCACTCGGTGTACGCCGCCAACCCGCAGGCCCGCATCGCCTACATCTCGTCCGAGACCTTCACCAACGATTTCATCCAGGCCCTCCAGACCGGCAGCGTCGCCGCGTTCCGCCGCCGTTACCGCGAACTCGACCTGCTCCTGATCGACGACATCCATTTCCTCGCCGGCAAGGAGTCCACGCAGGACGAGTTCTTCCACACCTTCAACGAGCTGCATAACAATCATAAGCAGGTGGTCCTCACGAGCGACCGCCCGGCTTCCGAGATCGCCAAGCTCCAGGAACGCCTCGTCTCCCGCTTCCAGTGGGGCATGGTCGCTTCCATCCAGGCCCCGGGCCTCGAGACCCGCATCGCGATCCTGCGCAAGAAGGCCGCCGCCCGCGGCCTCGACCTCCAGCCGGAGATCGCCGAGTTCATCGCTTCCCGCATCGCCCGCAACGTCCGCAACCTCGAAGGCGCCGTCACCCGTATCGTCGGCCTGACCGGCATGACCCGCAAGCCCCTCGAACTCGCCCAGGTCGAGAAGCTGCTCCATGACATCCTCGTCGAGGAAGCCAGCCACACCCTCACCGCCGAGGTCATCCAGCGTAAGGTCGCCGAGCACTACCGCATCCAGATGTCGGACATGACGTCCAAGCGTCGCATGCAGAACATCGCTTTCCCCCGTCAGGTCGCCATGTACCTCGCCACCCAGCTCACCGGCATGTCTCTCGTGTCGATCGGCCAGGCTTTCGGCGGTCGCGACCACGGTACGGTCATCCATGCCCGCAAGACGGTCGTGAACCAGATGGAAGTGGATGCCAACGTGCGCCGCACGGTCGAGTATCTCCGCGCCCAGCTGTCGATGAATCGCTGAGCGATTCTCGCCGATGCACCCGAGTCCGGTCACCCGCGCCTTCTTTCGCTGGAAGGCCAGGTTGCGTTGGAGTCGCCATCATTGGCTGGACGGTTTTCGCGCGCCGCCGGCGGTGCTTGGGTGTCCTTTGTGCGGGAGCATTCATCCGAGCGCTGATTATGCCGTCAAGTTGTCGCAGTGTATCTTCGGCGGAGGCCCTTTGTTGCGACACGTCTGCCCCGACTGTGACCTGATTTTCGGGACGCAGCGCATGCTCCGCATGTCCGAGTCCGATCTGGCTCGCGAGTATCGCGAACTTTACGCGACCTACGAGGAAGGGGATTCGACCGAGTCCGAGATCGCGTCTTTCCGTCTGCTCGGACTTCGCCCCGGCGGTCGTTATCTTAACTATGGCTGCGGCCGTTGGTCCCGATCGATCCCGACGCTGCGAGCCGAGGGGTATGATGTGGTCGGCTACGAACCATTTTCGCATGAGGGCGCCCTTCCGGAGTACATCGTGACCAACGAGTCCGTGGTGGGCGCCCAGCGGTTCGACGGGATCCTGACCCATAATATCCTCGAGCACGTCCAGGATCCGGTGGCTTTCACTAAGCAGTTAGGTTCCTGGCTGAAGCCAGGCGGTCGCCTTGTTCATGCAACCCCTTGCTACGATTACGCCTTCGATTTCACACGCTTTCACGTGGTTTTCTTCCCGGGCCGTTCCGCGGAAGTCCTCGCGGCTCGATGTGGCATGACCCTCGGCCCGCTGGAGGTTCCGGTCACGGGTCAGTTGGCTCGGGTATTTAACGGTGCTTAAGGTCCCAGGGCTACTTTCTGCCTATCAAGGTCTTGCGTCCGCACCCAGGGGCTCCTTCATAAGGGCGTTCCTTCCTAGTCTTTCCCAGGGGAGTCCGCGACCGGACTGAGATGAGGCTTGGCCTCGAACCCTCGTACCTGATGCGCCTCGGCGCCGTAGGAAGCGGATTGTGCAGCTAACATCATCCCCGTTTCCACGTTCCACCCAGGTCCGTGCGGTTAGCCTTTTCCTCCGGCCCTCCGGTCCTCTTTCCCTCCAATCCTCCATTCTCATGGTCTCCGACAACAAGCCTACCACCTTCCCGAACTCGACGCGTGTCTACGTGCCGGGCTCGCGCCCCGACATCCTCGTGCCGATGCGCGAGGTGAAGCTGGCCGATACGTCCCGTCCTGACGGCACGAAGTCCGCCAACGAACCGGTCCGCATCTACGATACGTCCGGTCCTTGGGGTGATCCCGCCTTCCATGGCGACGTCGAGAAGGGCCTGCCAGCCATCCGCGCCGCCTGGATTCTCGAGCGTCGCGATGTCGAAGCCGTTTCCGGCCGTGAATTGAAGCCGGAAGACGATGGCTACCTTTCCTGGAAGCACGCCGAGACCGCCCAGCGTGCGACTTCCCGCAACCGCTTGGTCCAGTTCGATCGCGCCGACCGCAAGGTCTACAAGGGTAAGCCGGGGCAGCGTCCGACGCAGCTGGCCTACGCCAAGCAGGGCATCATCACCCCCGAGATGGAGTATATCGCCATCCGCGAGAACATGCGCCTCGCGGCCGCCCAGGCCGACTCGACCCGCCGCCACGACCTGACCTTCCAGCATAAGGGCGAGTCCTTCGGCGCCGCCATCCCGAAGGTCATCACGCCGGAATTCGTCCGTTCCGAGGTCGCCCGTGGTCGCGCCATCATCCCGGCCAACATCAATCACCCCGAGCTTGAGCCGATGATCATCGGCCGCAACTTCCTGGTGAAGATCAACACCAACATCGGCAACTCCGCCGTGGCGTCGTCCATCGAGGAGGAAGTCGAGAAGATGCGCTGGTCCATCAAGTGGGGAGGTGACACGCTCATGGATCTTTCCACGGGCAAGAACATCCACCAGACCCGCGAGTGGATCCTGCGTAACTGTCCGGTGCCCGTCGGCACGGTGCCGATCTACCAGGCCCTCGAGAAGGTCAACGGCCGCGCCGAAGACCTGACCTGGGAGATCTTCCGCGACACGCTGATCGAGCAGGCCGAGCAGGGCGTCGACTACTTCACGATCCACGCCGGCGTCCGCCTGGCTTATATCCCGATGACCGCCCGGCGCGTCACCGGCATCGTCTCCCGCGGGGGCTCGATCATGGCGAAATGGTGCCTCTCGCACCACAAGGAGAACTTCCTCTACACCCATTGGGACGACATCTGCGACATCATGGCCGCCTATGACGTCAGCTTCTCGATCGGCGACGGCCTCCGTCCCGGTTCGATCGCCGATGCCAACGACGATGCCCAGTTCGCCGAACTGAAGACCCAGGGCGAGCTCACGACCCGCGCTTGGGAGCGCGGCGTGCAGGTCATGAACGAAGGCCCTGGTCACGTGCCGATGCACATGATCAAGGAGAACATGGACAAGCAGCTGGAGTGGTGCCACGAGGCCCCGTTCTACACGCTCGGACCCCTCACGACCGACATCGCCCCGGGCTACGACCACATCACGTCCGCCATCGGCGCCGCGATGATCGGCTGGTACGGCACCGCGATGCTCTGCTACGTCACGCCGAAGGAACACCTCGGCCTGCCGAACAAGAACGACGTCCGCGAGGGCGTCATCGCCTACAAGATCGCCGCCCACGCCGCCGACCTCGCCAAGGGCCACCCCGCGGCGCAGATCCGCGACAACGCGCTCTCCAAGGCCCGCTTCGAGTTCCGCTGGCCCGACCAGTTCGCCTTGGCCCTCGATCCCGAGCGCGCCCAAGAATACCACGACGAGACCCTGCCGCAGGAATCCGCCAAGACCGCGCACTTCTGCTCCATGTGCGGGCCTAACTTCTGTTCGATGCGTATCTCGGACGACATCCGTAAGTTCGCCGATGCCCAGGGTGTCTCCGAAGCCGATGCGCTCGCGAAGGGCATGGAAGAGAAGTCCAAGGAATTCCGCGAAAAGGGCGGGGAGATTTATCAGTAAGCCGCACGGGGTTCTGCTGGCATGGTGAACTGCTGCGAAGCAGGGCACCATGTCGGAGAATACCTTCCTAGCTCCGACGATGATGGAGTCGCTGGCGGCCCGAGGGCACGTCGTCCATGGTTTCGACCTGAACCAGCACCAGGTCGCCTTCGCGAAGAACCGTCTCAAGGCCAAGGGGCTGAAGGCCAAGGTGTGGCGCGGTCGTCTCCAGGACTTCAAGGTACCCAAGGGCGCCCGTTACGACGTGGCGCACTGTTTCGTCAGTACCTTCAAGTATATCGACACCGAAGCCGGCGCGGTGAGCTCGCTCCGGCGCATGGCCGCCGCGCTCCGTCCCGGCGGCTTGCTGCTGCTCGGACTCCACCTGACCGACTACAAGAACAGTCCGCCCGACCATGAACGCTGGATCGGCCGCAAGCCGGGCATCCGCGTCGTGAGCGATACCTGGTCCGCTCCGGCGGATCGCAAGTCCCGCACGGAGGCCATGCGTACCCGGATGCGTATCACCGAGAAGGGGAAGACCCGCGTCGAAGAGACCCTTTGGGATTTCCGCACCTATTCGCCCGCCGAGCTGAAGGCCCTGATCGCCAAGGTCCCGTCGCTCCGCCTGGTCGCCTGCCATGACTTCCATTACGACCTCGGCTCGACGCGGCGGCTCGACCTGGCGTATTCCGACGTCCTGCTGGTCATGCGTCGGGCATAGCCGATTTATCGGCACTTGTCGGCCCGCCGTATTCCGGATTTAGTTCCCATATGAACTTCGCGTCGCCGTCCCTGTTCCTGGCTGTTGTTTCCGGGGTGTTCACCCCGCTCCTCGCCGTCGACATCGACGTCAACGCCACGACCCACGTGGTCACCTTGTTCAAGAATCAAGGCGAGCCCCTCCTGCGTTACACCCTGGACGGACGCGATCCCGATTTTTCCGCCGGCGTCTACCTCGCCCCGATCGAGCTCCCCCAAGGCGGGACCGTCAAGGTCGCCGCGTTCGACGG